>DATMBW010000155.1:0-7157 GCA_035559095.1 Ramlibacter sp. | reverse complement strand
TGACGTTGAAGCCGATCTCGATCGCGTCGCCGCCATAGTCGATGTCGAGCTCGTCCACCGCTTCTTCCTGCTCGGCATTGTTCGAGGCCACGCGCAGGGTGCCCGGCTCGATGTTCAGGCGCACGCCCTTGAACTTCTCGGAAGTCAGGATCGCGGTGCGCTGCAGGCTGGCCAGCAGCGGGGCGCGGCCCAGGGTGACCGAGTTCTTGTGGTTCTTGGGGATGACGCGGTTGTAGTCGGGGAACTTGCCCTCCACCAGCTTGGTGACGAACTCCATGCCGCCGAAGCTGAACTTGGCCTGGTTGCTGGCGAACTGCATCTCGATCGCGCCCTCGGCATCCGACAGCAGGCGCTGCATCTCCAGCACGGTCTTGCGCGGCAGGATCACTTCCTGGCGCGGCACTTCGACGTCCAGAGTGGCGTTGGCGAAGGCCAGGCGGTGGCCGTCGGTGGCCACCAGGCTCAATTGCTTGCCCTCGGCCACGAACAGGATGCCGTTGAGGTAGTAGCGGATGTCGTGCACCGCCATCGCGAACGACACCTGGTTCAGCAGGTCCTTCAAGGTCTTTTGCGGCACGCTGAAGACAGGCCCGAAGCTCGCGGCTTCCTGCACCAGGGGGAAGTCTTCGGCCGGCAGCGTCTGCAGCGTGAAGCGGCTCTTGCCGCCCTTGAGCACCAGCTTGTTCTGGCTGGACTCCAGGCTCACCGTCTGGTCGTTGGGCATCGTGCGCAGGATGTCGATCAGCTTGCGCGCGCCCACCGTGGTGGTGAAGTTGCCGGCGTCGCCATCGAGTTCGGCCGTGGTGCGGATCTGGATTTCGAGATCGCTGGTGGTCAACTGCACCGAACCGCCGGTCTTGCGAATCAGCACGTTGGCCAGGATCGGCAGGGTATGCCTGCGCTCCACGATGCCGGACACCGATTGCAGAACCGAGAGCACCTTGTCTTGCGTTGCTTTCAGGACGATCATGTCAACCACCTCTCTCTTTAGATTTCTTTAATTCAAAATAGTAGTAGCTAGATAAGGGCGCGGCCCCGCTGTGGACAACCGCCATTTTCCCCTTTTTTATCAAGCACTTGCCAAGACCGAAACACTGTGCGTGACCCTGCTTCCAAGCTGTCGCGCGGGCATGAACAACCTTGCATTTTCGCCCACGCGGTGGATAACTGATGAGTTGTGCCGGAACGCTCCACAGGGTTGTTAGAGGGGGGCTTGTCATTGCGGGCGCCTTGGCTGTCATTGCGGGCTTGACCCGCAATCCATGCCCCCTGGATGCCGGATCGGGCCTGCCCCGGACCCCGATCCGGGGTCCGGCATGACAGCGGAGGGTGTTCGCCGCGCGCACCCCTATCCCTTCAGCGTCTGTTCCAGCACGTGCAGCTGCTGGTTCAATTCGGTCATCTGCTGGCGCTCGCCGCCGATCTTGCGCACCGCGTGCAGCACGGTGGTGTGGTCGCGGCCGCCGAACAGCTCGCCGATCTCGGGCAGGCTTTTCTGGGTGAGCTCCTTGGCCAGGTACATCGCGATCTGGCGCGGCCGGGCGATCGAGGCCGGGCGCTTCTTGGAGTACATGTCGGCAACCTTGATCTTGTAGTAGTCGGCCACCGTCTTCTGGATGTTCTCCACCGAGATCTGCCGGTTCTGGATGGATAGCAGATCGCGCAGGGCCTCGCGCGCGAGCTGGATCGAGATCTCTTTCTGGTTGAAGCGCGAGTAGGCCAGGATCTTGCGCAGCGCGCCTTCCAGTTCGCGCACGTTCGAGCGCACGTTCTTGGCCACGAAAAAGGCCACTTCCTCGGGCATCTCGGCGCTTTCGGCGCGGGCCTTGTTGATCAGGATGGCCACGCGCATTTCCAGCTCGGGCGGCTCGATGGCCACGGTCAGGCCCGAGTCGAAGCGCGAAATCAGCCGCTCGTGGATGTCGGCCAGGCCCTTGGGGTAGGTGTCGCTGGTCATCACGATGTGCGACTTCTTGGCCAGCAGGGCCTCGAAAGCGTTGAAGAACTCTTCCTGCGTGCGGTCCTTGTTGGCGAAGAACTGGACGTCGTCGATCAGCAGCAGGTCCAGCGAGTGGTAGCGTTCCTTGAACTCGTCGAAAGTCTTGCGCTGGTAGGCCTTAACCACATCGGAGACGAACTGCTCGGCGTGGATGTAGAGAACTTTGCTGCCGGGCTTGTCGGCCAGCAGCTTGTTGCCCACGGCGTGAACCAGATGGGTTTTACCCAGGCCGACGCCGCCATAGATGAACAGCGGGTTGTAAAGATGGCCGGGCGTGGTCGAGACATGCATGGCCGCGGCGCGGGCCATGCGGTTGGCCGTGCCCTCCACGAGCGTGTCGAATGTCAGGGCTGTGTTCAGGCGGTTCTTGAAGGCAACGGCGGCGCTGTCGTCGCTGATTTCGGCCGGCTCCGGGGCCGCGCTCATCTCGGACGGAGCGGGACTGGCGTAAGACCTGGCAGCAGGTTCGCGGAGAGCAAGCGCTAACTCAAGTTGCACGGGCTGGCCATAAAGCTTCTCCAGCGTGCCGGCGATGCGGCCGCTGTACTGGGCCCGCACCCAGTCGAGCTTGAAGCGGTTGGCCACGAACAGGGTGACCCGTGAAAAGTCGTCGGAGACCTGGGCCACCAGGGGCTTGATCCAGGTATTGAACTGCTGTTCCGGGAGTTCCTGCGCCAGCTGGTCGATACACGCTTGCCAGAGGCTGTCGCCCGCGCCGAGGCTGGCATTGGCTGCCAGGCTATTGTGTTGCCCCTCGCTCATTATTGGCTGTCGCCTCTGTGGATATTTTTCATTCTAAGAGCAATGAATTCTAGTTTATCAAGGCTTTATCCACATAGACGATTTTGCGATGAAAGACCCACTGAACGGTTCGTTCGAGGCGAGGAGCCTGTCCCAAACGCCGATCCTGGGGCTTCCTTGGAGGCTCTCGAGTGTGGAGTCGCCGGCCAAGCCTGTCCCCGTGTCTGCCAAAGCGGCCCGAACCATGACCCTTGTGCGCTATGTCCTTGCCGCTATTGAGAATTTCCACGATAATCGTGGGTTTCCCTGAGATACGAACATGAAACGCACCTTCCAACCCTCCAAAGTGCGCCGCGCGCGCACCCACGGCTTCCTGGTCCGCATGAAGACCCGTGGCGGCCGCGCCGTCATCAACGCACGCCGCGCCAAGGGCCGCAAGCGCCTGGCCGTCTGAGCCGGCTTGCTGGCCGGCCCACGCGGCGCACCCCCAGTGCAGCGGCTGAAGACACGGGCACAGTTCGAAGCCGTCATGGCGGGCACCACTGTATCCCGTACCGCGCACTTCGCGTTGCATCGCACGGCGCTGGACGCGCCGCGGGCGCCCACTACAGGGCCTGGGTCTGTCGGACCCAAGGCCCTGTTTGCTGTGCACGACGCCTGGATCGGAGCCCTGCTGCCCAAACGCTGGGCCAAGCGCGCCGTGACGCGTAATGCCATCAAACGCCAGATCTATACCGTGAGCGAACAGACCCAGCCGCCCTTGCCCGCAGCCGCCCATGTGGTGCGGCTGCGCGCCGGCTTCGACCGCTCGCAATTCATCAGCGCGTCGTCGCCGGCCCTCAAGCAGGCCGTGCGCGCCGAACTGCAAGAGCTGTTTGCGCGGGCCGCGCCATGATCCGCGCCGTGCTCATTGCGCTGGTGAAGGGCTACCGCCTCCTGCTCAGCCCCTGGCTGGGATCGAGCTGCCGCTTCACGCCCACCTGCTCGGCCTATTCGCTCGAGGCGCTCGAGCGGCACGGCGCGGCGGGCGGCACCTACCTCACGCTGGCGCGCCTGGTGCGCTGCCACCCCTGGTGCGAAGGCGGTCATGACCCGGTCCCCGGCCAGCTGCACAAGCCGCGGCTGCTGACCCACCTGCTCTCCCCCTTTTCCGAGAAGAAGTCTTCATGAACGACATTCGCCGCACCATCCTGTGGGTGATCTTTGGTTTCTCCATGGTGTTGCTGTGGGATCAATGGCAGATCTATAACGGCGCCAAGCCGACGTTCTTCCCCAGCACCCAGGCTCCTGCGTCGATCACGGCCAAGGGCCCGGCCGGCGCGGCCAGTGTGCCGGCCAGCACCGTGCCCACCCCGTCGGCCACGGCGGCCGCCCCCGCGGCGGGCATCGCGCCACCCATACCCGCCACGGCCGCGTCCGCCGTAGCCGGCCAGCAGTTCACGGTCACCACCGACTTGTTGCGCCTGACCTTCGACACGCAGGGCGGCTCGCTGGTGCGCACCGAATTCGTCAAGCAGGCCGGCGAAAACAAGAGCGGCACCTTCGTGTTGCTGGAGGACGCACCGGGGCGCAAGTACGTCGCCGAAACCGGCCTGATCGGCGGCGATTTCCCCAACCACAAGACCGTGATGACCGCCAGCAGCGAGCGCGAGCTGAAACCGGGCGCGAGCGAACTGGTCGTGCGCTTCGAGTCGCCCGAAAAGGGCGGCGTCAAGCTGGTCAAGACCTACACGCTGCGGCGCGGCGCTTACGAGGCGGCCGTGCGCCACGAAGTCGTCAACACCGGGGCGGCGCCGGTTTCGCCCCAGCTGTACCTGCAACTCGTGCGCGACGGCAACAAGCTGCCCGGCGAATCGTCGTTCTATTCCACCTTCACCGGCCCGGCGGTCTACACCGAAGCCAAGAAATTCCACAAGGTCGAGTTCAGCGACATCGAAAAGGGCAAGGTCGACATCGACAAGGAGTCGCCCAACGGCTATGTGGCGATGGTGCAGCACTATTTCGCCAGCGCCTGGATCCTGCCCAACGGCGTCAAGCGCGAGCTGTTCGTGCGCAAGGTGGACACCAACCTGTACGCGGTCGGCATGATCGCCCCGCTCGAGGCGGTCGCGCCCGGCAGCGCCAGGGCGGTGGATGCGAAATTCTTCGCCGGACCGCAGCAGGAAAAGCTGCTCGAGCAGATCGCGCCGGGCCTGGACCTGGTCAAGGACTACGGCTGGTTCACCATCCTGGCCAAGCCGCTGTACTGGCTGCTGGACCAGCTCAACACCATCCTGCACAACTGGGGCTGGTCGATCATGGCCCTGGTGCTGATCATCAAGATCGCGTTCTACTGGCTGCAGGCCAAGGGCTACGAGAGCATGGCCAAGATGAAGGCCATCAATCCCAAGGTGATGGCGCTGCGCGAGCGCCTCAAGGACAACCCCCAGCAGATGCAGCAGGAGATGATGCGCATCTACCGCGAGGAAAAGGTCAACCCGATGGGCGGCTGCTTCCCGATCATGATCCAGATCCCGGTGTTCATCGCGCTGTACTGGGTGCTGCTGTCCAGCGTCGAGATGCGCGGCGCGCCGTGGATCGGCTGGATCAAGGACCTGTCCACGCCCGATCCGTACTTCATCCTGCCGATCGTGATGACGCTCACCACGCTGCTGCAGACGGCGCTGAACCCGACGCCGCCCGATCCGATGCAGGCCAAGCTGATGTGGTTCATGCCGCTGGCGTTTTCCATCATGTTCTTCTTCTTCCCGTCCGGGCTGGTGTTGTACTGGATCACCAACAACGTGCTGTCGATCGGGCAGCAGTGGCTCATCAACACGCGCATGGGCGTGCCGCCGGAATTCAACCTGCCGAAGTTCCGATAGAACTTCCTGGCCTGTCCTGAGCCTGTCGAAGCGGCCAAGAGGTTGTCATTGCGGACTTGATCCGCAATCCATGCCCCGCGCCCTTTGTCATCATTGCCTTGGTGCCGCGAGCCCCGTACACTGGCTCGCTCCAAGGAGTTGACGCCATGTCAATCCGCCAGGACATCCGCTTCTGCAATACGGCCGATGGCGTCCAGCTCGCCATGGGGCTGTATGGCGACGGCCCGCCCCTGGTCAAGGCCGCGACCTGGCTGACCCATATCGAGGCCGATCCGACGAGCGTGCTCAACCCGCACTGGATCGAGGAGCTGAGCCGCCACCACCGCTACGTGACTTATGACGCGCGCGGTTGCGGCTTGTCCTCGCGCGATGTCGCCGATATTTCCCTCGAAGCCTGGGTTCGCGACCTGGAGACCGTCGTCGACTCGCTCGGCTTGCAGCGTTTTCCATTGCTTGGCATTTCGCAGGGCGCGGCGATCGCCGTGGCCTACGCCGCGCGGCACCCCGAGCGTGTGAGCGCTCTGGTGTTATGGGGCGGCTTTGCCACCTCCTACTTCACGACCGGCAATCCCGATCCGAAGATCGTCGACGAGGGTGAAACGTTGCTCAAGATCGTCGAGCTGGGATGGGGCAAGGGCTCACCAGCCTTCCGCCAGGTCTTCGTGAGCAAACTCATGCCCGACAGCACTGCCGCCGAGCAGCACGGGTTCGATCAATACCAGAATCTCACCGCCACGCCCGATGTCGCATCGCGCTGCTTGCGTGCGATGTATCACGTCAACGTGAAGGACGAAGCGCGCAAGGTGCGGTGCCCGGCCATCGTGTTCCACGCGCGCGATGACCAGATGATCTATTTCAACCAGGGACGCAAGCTGGCCGGCCTGATTCCGGGTGCCCGCCTGGTGCCGGTGAACAGCAGAAACCACGTTCCGCTCGCCCGCGAACCGTGTTGGCCGGAGGTCGTCCGGGAGCTTCGCGCGTTCCTTGGCGAGCCGGTGAAAGAGCGGGCCGAGGGCGCGCACCTCACGGCACGCCAGCACGAGGTGTTGAAACAGGTCGCGGCCGGCCTGACGGACAAGCAGATCGCGCGTGCGCTCAGCCTCAGTCCGCGAACGGTCGAGATGCACGTGGCCTCCGCGATGAAGGCACTGGACTGCGCGACGCGGGCCGAAGCGGTGCACCGTGCGGCCGAGGCCGGCCTGCTGGCCCCTTGAGCCCCTGGGATGGCAACTACGGTACTCGTACCGTAGTTGCGGCCCGCCGTTACCGTATTCCGCACACTACCGGCCAGAACCGGCGAAAAACATACTTGCTCCATCGAACAACTTCCCTGGAGACCAGCATGACCATCGCCGTCAACCCGCTCGCCGCCTTTCCGTTGTCCAGCTGGTTCCGTGCTGTGCGACTGCCCCGCCGGGCCGCAGCCCATCGCGTGGTGCCGGCGTTGCAAGGTCCCAGGTCCATCGACAAGGACGCTACGCTGGTGGTGGAGCGCGCGCTGGGCGCGAGCGTGACCTGCGTGAGCGGCAGCCTCTGGATCACGCATGACGGAG
>DATMBW010000154.1:0-6013 GCA_035559095.1 Ramlibacter sp. | reverse complement strand
AATCTGCAAGCGGCGTTCCTGTCGCCCCCGGTTGCGATGTCGGCCTTCTACCTCAAGGGCGTGTCGCCTTCGCATGTCACCATCAACCAGATTTTCGCCGGGATGATGCCGTACATGCTGATCGTCATTCTGTGCATGGTGTTCATGTACATCTGGCCAGGCATGACGCTGTGGCTGCCCAAGTACCTGTACGGCTGAGCGGCGGGGCGAGGCTTGATCGGCGATAGTTGACGTTTACGTAAACGTCAAGTAAGGTAGGGGCATTCCGAGATTCACCATCCTGGGAACGGCGCCTTGCCGCCCCCGGGGGAGACCACCATGACCGACTTGTCCGCCGAGTTCAAAGCCCTGGCGAGTTACCGACCCACCCAGAAAGTGCGCTTCGTCACAGCCGCCAGCCTGTTCGACGGCCACGACGCGGCGATCAACATCATGCGGCGCATCCTGCAGGGCATGGGCGCCGAAGTGATCCACCTGGGCCACAACCGCAGCGTGGAAGAAGTGGTCACCGCGGCCCTGCAAGAGGACGTGCAGGGGATCGCCATCAGTTCCTACCAGGGCGGCCACCTGGAATATTTCAAGTACATGGTCGACCTGCTGAAGTCGCGCGGCGGCGAACATATCCAGGTATTCGGCGGCGGCGGCGGCGTCATCGTTGCGCCGGAAATCCGCGAGTTGCAGGCTTATGGCGTCGCGCGAATCTTCAGTCCCGAGGACGGCCAGCGGATGGGCCTGGCCGGGATGATCGGCGAGATGGTCATGCGCTGCGACAAGGACCTGACCGTTTACGGGCCCAAGAACCTGAAGGCGATCCAGGGCCACGGCGAGATGAACTGGCGCGCCCTGGCGCAGCTGATCACCGCGCTGGAGAACGGCAAGGCCGACACCAGGCTCATGGAGACCGTGAAAGGCGCCGCGGCGGCGAGCCGCATTCCCGTTCTCGGTATCACCGGCACCGGCGGCGCGGGCAAGTCGTCACTCACCGACGAGCTGGTTCGCAGACTGCGCCTGGACCAGGGCGACAGCCTGCGCGTCGCGGTGATCTCGATCGACCCGTCGCGCCGCAAGAGCGGCGGGGCCCTGCTGGGGGACCGCATCCGCATGAACGCGATCGGTCCGTGGCGCACCGGCGACGGCTCGCCGAACGACCCGGCCCCGGCGGCCGACAACGGGGCGCGCGTGTTCATGCGTTCCCTGGCGACGCGGGACTTCGGCAGCGAAATCTCCGCTGCGCTGCCCGATGTCATCGCCGCTTCGAAGGCCGCGGGCTTCGACCTGATCATCGTCGAGACGTCCGGCATCGGCCAGGGCGATGCGGCGATCGTGCCCCTGGTGGATGTCCCCGTGTACGTGATGACGCCGGAATTCGGCGCGGCCAGCCAACTCGAGAAGATCGACATGCTCGACTTCGCCGAGTTCGTGGCGATCAACAAGTTCGACCGCAAGGGCGCGCTCGACGCGCTGCGCGATGTGGCCAAGCAGGTGCAGCGCAACAAGGAGGCCTTCGGCAAGAGGCCGGACGAGATGCCGGTGTTCGGCACCATGGCGGCGCGTTTCAACGACGATGGCGTCACGGCGCTGTACCAGTCGATCAAGCCGCGCCTGGCTGAATTGGGCCTGAAACTCAAGGACGGCAACCTGCCCGCGGTCGGCGTGCGCCACAGCACGAACCAGACCCCGGTCATTCCGGCCGGCCGTACGCGCTACCTCGCGGAGATCAGCGACACCGTGCGATCCTACAAGCGCAGGGCGCGTGACGAGGCCATGCTGGCTCGCGAGCTGCAGCAGTTGCGCGAGACGGCACGCATGCTGCGCGAGGACAATGCCGAGCGCGACGGCGCCAGGAGCACGGTGCTGCGGCTGGCCGATGAGCGCGGGGCCCGCCTCGATCCGGCGGCTCGCAAGCTGCTCGATCAGTGGCCGCAGATGAAGCAAGCCTACGCCGGCGACGAATACGTGGTGCGCATCCGCGACAAGGAAATCCGCACGGCCCTCACGACCAAATCGCTTTCGGGCACGACGATCCGCAAGGTATGCCTGCCGCAATACGAGGACCACGGCGAAATCCTCAAGTGGCTGATGCTGGACAACGTGCCGGGCAGCTTTCCCTACACGGCCGGCACCTTTGCGTTCAAGCGCGAGAACGAGGACCCGACCCGGATGTTCGCCGGCGAGGGCGACCCCTTCCGCACCAACAAGCGCTTCAAGCTGCTGTCCGCTGGCATGCCCGCCAAACGCCTGTCCACGGCTTTCGATTCGGTGACGCTGTACGGCAACGATCCCGACCTGCGCCCCGACATCTACGGAAAGTTGGGCAACTCGGGCGTGTCGATCGCCACGCTGGACGACATGAAGGTGCTGTACTCCGGCTTCGACCTGTGCTCACCCCAAACCTCGGTGTCGATGACCATCAACGGCCCGGCGCCGACGATCCTGGCGATGTTCATGAACACGGCCATCGACCAGAACCTGGAGAAGTTCAAGGCCGACAACGGCCGCGAACCCACCGACACGGAAAGCGCCAAGATCCGCGAATGGGTGCTGGCCAATGTGCGCGGCACGGTGCAGGCCGACATCCTCAAGGAAGACCAGGGCCAGAACACCTGCATCTTCTCCACCGAGTTCAGCCTGAAGGTGATGGGCGATATCGCCGAATACTTCGTCCACCACAACGTGCGCAACTTCTATTCGGTGTCGATCTCCGGCTATCACATCGCCGAGGCCGGCGCCAACCCGATCAGCCAGCTCGCCTTCACGCTGTCCAACGGCTTCACGCTGGTGGAGGCCTACCTGGCCCGGGGCATGCACATCGACGACTTCGCCCCCAACCTGTCGTTCTTCTTCTCCAACGGCATGGACCCCGAGTACACCGTGATGGGCCGCGTGGCGCGGCGCATCTGGGCCGTGGCGATGAAGGAAAAGTACGGCGCGAACGAGCGCAGCCAGAAGCTCAAGTACCACATCCAGACCTCCGGGCGCAGCCTGCACGCGCAGGAGATCCAGTTCAACGACATCCGCACCACGCTGCAGGCGCTGATCGCGATCTACGACAACTGCAATTCGCTGCACACCAACGCCTTCGACGAAGCGATCACCACGCCCACCGAGGACAGCGTGCGGCGCGCCATGGCCATCCAGCTGATCATCAACCGCGAATGGGGCCTGGCCAGGAACGAGAACCCCAACCAGGGCGCCTTCGTCATCGAAGAGCTCACGGAACTGGTGGAAGAGGCGGTGCTGGCCGAATTCGAGCGCATCGCCGAGCGCGGCGGCGTGCTCGGCGCCATGGAGACCGGCTACCAGCGCGGGCGCATCCAGGACGAGTCCCTGCACTACGAGATGCTCAAGCACACGGGCGAGTTGCCGATCGTGGGGGTCAACACCTTCCGCAATCCGCACGGCGATGCGGTTCACGACAAGCTCGAGCTGGCACGGTCGACCGAGGAAGAAAAGCAGAGCCAGCTCAAGCGCCTGCAGGACTTCCAGGCACGCAATGCCAGGCAGGCGCCCGCCATGCTGCGGCGGCTGCAGCAGGCCGTGATCGACAACCGCAACGTGTTCGAGGTGCTGATGGACGCGGTGCGCCACTGCTCGCTTGGGCAGATCACGAGCGCGCTGTTCGAGGTGGGCGGCCAGTACCGCCGCAACATGTAGGAGGCCAGGATGGGCGAGGAAGCGATCACTTACCGGGGCACTGTTTACCCCTGGCAATGCGACCATGTCGGCCACATGAACGTCATGTGGTACGTGGGCAAGTTCGACGAGGCGACCTGGAACGTGTTCCACCGCATGGGGATCACCGCGGCCTACCTGCGCGAGAACCAGCGGGGCATGGCCGCCGTCGACCAGCACATCGAATACCGGCGCGAACTCAGGGCCGGCGATGTCGTGACCATCCGCTCCGAGCTGATCGAGCTGCACGAGCGGAAAGTCCGCTTCCGCCACGAGATGCGCAACGATGGAACGGGTGAAGTGGCTGCCGTCACCACGCTGCTGGGCGTGCACATGGACACCCAGGCCCGCAAGTCCTGCCCAATCCCCGCCGAGCTGCTGGCGCGGGCCCGGGCGGCAAGCGCCACCGGCCAGGCGTGAGGCGGACCAGTCAGGCTTCTGACAGCATCGGTGGCACGCACGCTTTGCTACCTAATTCATAGCAGGACGGTCTCGGTGCCATCAGCGCGGCGACCCATGCGAGAATTGCATGAACGGCCCCATCACGCAAAACTACCTAGGGCTTTACCCGCTACCGGGCGGCAGCACGGGTCCCTAGCATTCGCCAACCCCGCGCGCGGCCCCGGCCCGTGCCTGGTACCCGGCAGGAGGCGATCTGGCAGCTGAGTTCATTCTCGAAACAAAAGGCTTGACCAAGGAGTTCAAGGGCTTCGTCGCGGTCAACAACGTGGACCTGAAAGTCCGCCAAGGCCATATCCACGCGCTGATCGGGCCCAATGGCGCGGGCAAGACCACTTTTTTCAACCTGCTGACCAAATTCCATCCGCCCACCCGCGGCAGCATCGTCTACCGGGACACCGACATCACCAACGAGAAGCCGGCCCAGACCGCTCGCCGCGGGATCGTGCGCTCCTTCCAGATCTCGGCGGTATTTCCCCACATGACCGTGCTCGAGAACGTGCGGGCCGCCCTGCAGCGGGGCCTGGGCACGTCGTTCCATTTCTGGAAGCCCGAGCGTTCCCTGTTCCCCTTGCATGAACGGGCCGAGGAACTGCTGGCGACGGTGGACCTGCGCGCGTTCGCCGGCGAGTTGACCGTCAACCTGCCCTACGGGCGCAAGCGCGCGCTGGAACTGGCCACGACCATGGCGCTCGAGCCCGACCTGATGCTGCTGGACGAGCCGACCCAGGGAATGGGCCACGAGGACGTGCACCGCGTCACCGAACTGATCAGGAAAGTGTCGAAGGGCCGCACCATCCTGATGGTGGAACACAACATGAACGTGGTCGCGTCGATCGCCGACCGCATCACGGTGCTGCAGCGCGGCGCCATCATCGCCGACGGCAGCTATGCCGAGGTTTCCGCCAATCCGCTGGTGATCGAAGCCTACATGGGCACGGCCGACAGCCAGTTGCAGGGAGCCCATTGAATGGCCCCCACGCTTCTCGCTCCGTGTAGGAGGCCTGAGTAATGTCCAGGGAGCTCCTCCGCATCGAAGGCCTCAACGCCTGGTACGGGGAATCGCACATCCTCCACGGCGTGGACCTCGCGGTCGACGAGGGCGAAGTGGTCTGCCTGCTGGGCCGCAACGGCGCCGGCCGCACCACCACCATGCGCGCCATCCTCGGGCTCACCGGCGCCCGCAAAGGGTCGATCCGGATCAACGGCGAGGAAGTCGTGAGGCTGCCGCCGCACAAGATTGCCAGGCTGGGCGTTGGGTATTGCCCCGAGGAGCGCGGCATTTTCGCCAGCCTGTCGGCCGAGGAAAACCTGATGCTGCCACCCGTGATCGCCGCAGGCGGCATGAGCGTGGAAGAAATCTACGGGATGTTCCCCAACCTGCGGGAACGCGCGGGCAGCCCGGGTACCCGCCTTTCGGGCGGCGAGCAGCAGATGCTCGCCGTGGCCCGCATCCTGCGCACCGGCGCGCGCCTGCTCCTGCTCGATGAGATGTCCGAAGGGCTGGCGCCGGTCATCGTACAGAAGCTCGCCGAGATGATCGTGGCGCTGAAGGCCAAGGGGTACACCATCGTGCTGGTGGAACAGAACTTCCGGTTCGCCGCTACCCTGGCGGATCGCTTCTATGTCATGGAGCACGGCCGTATCGTCAAGCAATTCGCGCAGGCCGATCTCAATCGCAACATGGGTATGCTGCAGGAATACCTCGGCGTGTGAAGCCCCGCTTATCTTTTCTACGTAGGAGAACTGTATGAAACCAACCAATCTCATCGCCGCATGCGCGCTGGCCTTCGGCGGCTTCGCCGCAGGTGTCTCGCCTGCATCCGCGCAGGTTTCGGGCGACGTCATCCGCATCGGCATCATCACCGACATGTCCAGTGTG
>DATMBW010000153.1:0-2568 GCA_035559095.1 Ramlibacter sp. | reverse complement strand
ACGTCGACCAGCGCGCTCTGGCGCTTCATCGCCTCGGCCAGGCGCGTGGCCCAACTGCGCAGGTCGGCGTCGTTGTCGCTCTTGAGCGTGTACTGATAGGTGCTGCCGCTCTGGCGCCCGCCCGCGCGCAGGTCCTGCAAGGGATTGAGGAACAGGCTGACACCGGTGACGCGCGCCAGCTGGGGCCGCAGCCGCGCGATCACCGCCTGCCCCCGCTCTCCCCGTTGCGAAGCGGGCTTGAGGTTGACGAACAGGAAGCCGCCGCCGGCGCGGCTGCCGCCGGTGAAGCCCACCACCGTGTCCACCGCGGGGTCGCTGCGGATGATGTTGACCAGCTGGCGCAGTTTCTCCTGCATCGCCTGGAACGAGATGCTCTGGTCGGCGCGCAGGCCGCCCTGGATCTGTCCGGTGTCCTGCGTGGGGATGAATCCTTTCGGGATCATGACAAACAGGTAGACGTTCAAGCCGATCACCAGGACCAGGATCACCAGAACCAGCCACTGGGCTTCGAGCGCCCAGTCCAGGGCATGCTCGTAGCCGCGCTGGGTCAAGGCAAAACCGCGGGCGAACCAGCGCGACACGGGCCCGGGCTCGTGCCCGGCCCCATCCGGGCGCAACAGCCACGCGCACATCATCGGCGTCGTCGTGAGCGAGATCACCAACGAGATCATCACGGCGGCCGACAGGGTCACCGCGAACTCGCGCAGCAAGCGGCCCACCTGCCCGCCCATGAACAGCAGCGGTATGAACACCGCCACCAGCGACAGGCTGATCGACAGCACCGTGAATCCGACTTCCCGCGCGCCCAGCAGCGCGGCCCGGAAGCGATCCATGCCGGCTTCGATGTGGCGGCTGGTGTTCTCCAGCACGACGATGGCGTCGTCCACCACGAACCCCGTTGAGACGGTGAGCGCCATCAGGCTCACGTTATTGAGCGAGAACCCGAGCAGGTACATGATGCCGAAGGTACCCAGCAGCGACACCGCGGTGGCCACGGCGGGGATGATCGTGGCGCGCACGCTGCGCAGGAATGCGCTCACCACCAGCACCACCAGCACCAGGGCGATCAGCAGGGTGATCTCCACTTCGCGCAGCGATGAGCGGATCGAGTGGGTGCGGTCGGTCGCCACCTGCAGCTTGATGTCGTGCGGCAACTGGTCCTGCAGCTCGGGCAGCAGCGCGCGCACGTCGTCCACGGTCTGGATCGCGTTGGCGCCCGGCTGCAGCGTGACCAGCACGATCACGGCCGGCTCGCCGTTGAACAGGCCCAGCGTGAAAATGTTTTCGACGCTGTCCGTGACCTCGGCCACGTCGGACAGACGGATCGCCGCCGCGCCGCGCCAGGCCACGACCAGGCCGCGGTAGTCGGCCGCCGCCGGTCGTGACGTGCCCGGGCCGGCGCCGGTGTAGATCTGCAGTTTGCGCCCCGATCCTTCGATCGCGCCCTTCGGGCGATTCGCGCTGCTGGCTTGCAGCGCGGCGCGCACGTCTTCGGTGCTGACGCCGTAGCGGTTCAGCGCAAAGGGCAGCAGGTCGACCCGCACGGCCGGCAGCGAGCCGCCGCCCAGTTCCACATCACCGACACCGCGCACCTGCGCGATCTTCTGTTGCACGAGGTTGGAGACCGCGTCGTAGATCTGGCCGGCCGAGCGCGTCGGCGAAGTCAGCGCCAGGATCACCACCGGCGCGGCCGAAGGGTTGGCCTTGCGATAGGTCGGGTTGCTGCGCAGCGTCGAAGGCAGGTCCGCGCGCGCGGCGTTGATGGCCGCCTGCACTTCACGGGCGGCGGAATCGATCTTGCGGTTCAGGTCGAACTGCAGGCTGATGCGGGTCGAGCCGTTGCCGCTGCTGGACGTCATCTCGTTCACGCCGGCGATCACGCCCAGCCTGCGCTCCAGTGGTGTGGCCACGCTGGTGGCCATGGTGTCGGGGCTGGCGCCCGGCAGCGTGGCACTGACCGCGATCACCGGAAAATCCACCTGCGGCAAAGGCGCCACGGGCAGCAGGAAGAACGCCATGATCCCCGCCAGCGCGATGCCGGCTGTCAGCAGCACCGTGGCGACCGGCCGGCGGACGAAGGGCTCGGAGAGGTTCATGCGATGCCCCTGCTCGAGGCAGTTGTCATTGCGGGCTTGACCCGCAATCCACGAAGGCGCTGCCAGGGTGTTGGCCGGCGGGAGATGGATCCCGGGTCAAGCCCGGGATGACAAGCCCTGGTGCTCATGGGACCGACCCTTCTGACAAAGCAGACGGACCCTTGCCCACCGCCACCTTGTTCCAACGCCGGCCCAGGGAATCAAACCCCAGGTAGATCACCGGCGTCGTGAACAGCGTGAGCATCTGGCTCACGATCAACCCGCCGAAAATCGCGAGGCCCAGCGGGCGGCGCAGCTCGGCGCCCTCGCCCCAGCCCAGCATCAGCGGCAGGGCCGCGAACATCGCGGCGAGCGTGGTCATCAGGATCGGCCGGAAGCGCAGCAACGCGGCCTGCCGGATCGCATCGCGCGGCGCCTTGCCCTCCTCGCGCTCGGCGGCGATCGCGAAGTCGATCATCATGATCGCGTTCTT
>DATMBW010000152.1:0-3477 GCA_035559095.1 Ramlibacter sp. | reverse complement strand
GATGAACAGGCCCTGCAGCTTGTCTCCATCGGGGCCGAGCAGCTTCCTCGCCTCCGCCAGTTCGACCATCGTGGTCGGGCACACGTCAGGACATTGGGTGTAGCCGAAGAACACCACCACCAGCTTGCCGCGGAAATCCTTCATGCTGCGCGGCTGCCCGTTATGGTCGGTGAGCTGGAAATCCCTGGCGTAGTCGGCGCCAGTCAGGTCGATCGCCTTGAACTGCGGCTTGGACTCCGAGCAGGCCACGATCAGGCTGCCGCTGCCCGCCGCGAGAGACCAAGCGGCAAAGGATGCAATAACGTTTCTGCGGTTCATACTATGTAGAAGAGGTAGTGGTCCACCAGCAGCGCCGCAAACAGCACGCTCAGGTGGATCAGTGAAAAACGGAAAGTCTTGCGCGCCAGGGCGTCCGAGTAGGCGCGCCACAGGCGATAACCATACAGCGAAAACCCAAAGCTCAGCGCCAGGGCGGCCGCGAGGTACAGCCAGGAGCTCATGCCGTAGGCGAAGGGCAGCAGGCAGGCGGCAAACAGCACCAGGGTATACAGGAAGATCTGCAGGCGCGTGAACTCGTTGCCATGGGTCACCGGGAGCATCGGCAGGCCCGCCTTGCGGTAGTCCTCCACACGGTACAGCGCCAGGGCCCAGAAGTGGGGCGGCGTCCACAGGAAGATGATGAGAAAAAGGATCAGAGCCTCCGGTCCGACGTCATCCCTCACGGCGGCCCAGCCCAGCACCGGCGGCATCGCGCCCGATGCGCCGCCGATCACGATGTTCTGCGGGGTCAAAGGCTTCAGGATGACCGTGTACACCACGGCATAGCCCACGAAGGTGGCGAAGGTGAGCCACATGGTCAACGGATTGACCCACGCGTAGAGCAACCACGAGCCCAGGGCGCACAGCACGCCGGCGAACAACGCGGTCTGCCAGTCGCTCAATTCGCCTTTGGCGGTCGGTCGCCAGGCCGTGCGCCTCATCTTGGCGTCGATCCCCTTTTCGACCAGGCAATTGAAAACGGCAGCCGCGCCGGCGACCAGCCAGATGCCGGCGCAAGCGATCAGGCCCAGCCTGAGGTCGCTCAGTGACGGCAGGCCGGGAATCGCCAGCACCATGCCGATCAGGGCGCAGAACACGATCAGCTGCACCACCCGCGGCTTGGTCAATGCATAGAACTGCCGCAGTCGCGGTTTCATGCCCGCAAGCCCTGAGCCTTCAGCCCGGCCCGCGCGGCCGGCTGGGCGCGGCTTTCGCACAGCGCCCAGGTCAGCACCACCACCAGCGCCGCGGCACCGCCCGTATGCGCGACCGCCGCCACGATCGGCCAACCGAGCACCACGTTGGACAGGCCCGTGACCAGTTGCATCAGCGCGAGCGCCGCGATCCATCGGCCCTGGCGGCGCAATGGCGAACCGTTCCGCAACCGCCAGGCCAGCCAGGCCAGCACCGCGAAGACCGCGTAGGCCATCAGCCGGTGGATGTAGTGGATGGCCGTGAGTGCGGCGAAGGTCAGGTACTCGCCGGCCGCCGTCCTGCCCAGCTCGCGCCACAGCTCGAATCCTTCGCGGAAATTCATGCTCGGCCACCAGCTGCCCTGGCAGGTCGGGAATTCGGTACAGGCCAGCACGGCGTAGTTCGTACTGACCCAACCGCCCAGCGCGACTTGCAGCCACACCAGCGACAACCCGGCGACGAGCCACGCGCGATCGGCCGGCGCAATCGGCGCTGGTGCCGCGCCGCTTTGGGCATGCGCGTAGGCCACTGCCTGGCGGCACAGCAAGGCCAGCAGGACAACGCCTCCCAGCAGGTGCAGCGTGACGATCGCCGGCAACAGCTTCATCGTCACGGTCCACGCGCCAAAGGCGCCCTGCAAGCAGATCCAGCCCAGCGTCACCGCCGGCCACCAGGTGCTGACCGGGGCGCCGCGCCTGCGCTGCAGCCAGGTCGCCGCCGTCAGGGTGATCAGCAGGACGCCGATCGCCATCGCCAGATAGCGATGAATCATTTCGATCCAGGCTTTCGCGTGGGTCACCGGTCCGGTCGGCATGGCGGCCTCGGCCTTGCTGATCTCCGAATGCGCCCCGGTGGGGCTGGCGTTGCCATAGCAGCCGGGCCAGTCCGGGCACCCCAGGCCGGAATCGGTCAGCCTTGTGAACGCCCCGAACGCCACCAGGTCGAAGGTGAGGAACAACACCAGCAGGGTCAGGGCTTGCAACCGCCGGGCCGGTTGCGCCTTCTTGTTGCGCAGCCAGAGCCATGACAGCGGCCCGAGCGCCACCACGCTGCTCATGATCATGAGGTGCAGGGTGGGCGAGAGATCGTACAGGGGTTGCGTATCCATCGTTCAGGTCCGGTTCCAGTCAGGGGGCCGCTCGGCCCGGCCGATCCCACGAGGACGAAGCGCGCAATAGCCGCGCCAGGTCGCCCTTGGCCTTGGCCGCGCCGGCCATGTCCATGGCGGGAGGAAAGCGCATCATCCAGTTGCCCATCGGATCGACCAGGTACAGGTGTTCGGACAAGCTGTGGCCCGGCGCCGGCGCCAGCCACTGCGCCAGGTCGCTCGCCTCGACCTGAAGCACGACGGCTTGCGCCAGCACCGCGCGCAGGGACTGCCGCACCGGCACCGCGTCGGCCACCAGCCAGACCCAGTCGACGCGTTCCTTGTCCGGGCCCAGGCTCTCGCGCAGCTGGCGCTGCAGGTACAGATTGCGCTCACAAGGCGCATCGCATGCGCCGGCGCCGACACTGACCAGCAGCCATTGGCCCTTGAGTGACGACAGCGCCACGGTCTTGCCGTCCAAAGCCGTCGCCTTGACGGCGGCAGGCAACGGCCGCTGGGGCTCGATCAATTCGCCGAAGTTGCGCCGCGCCTGGGGGCGGATCACGTAATACGTGAAATAGGACGCGATGACCGGCGCCGCGCACACGAGCAGCACCGCCAGCATGCGCCAGCGGCCGCTTGCGGTGCGCCGCGCATCCCGCGCCAACGCTTCCTGCGGCACAGGCAACGAATGCACGGTCATGGCCAGCGGTTGCTCAAGCATGGAGAGCTTTTCGGCGCGGGACGATGAACTGGAACCAGACATAAAGCATTGCGATCAGGCCGCTCAAGGCCCACCACTGGAAGGCATAGCCGTAATTCTTCTCGGCGCCGCTGGCGGCCTCGTGCCAGTCGCGCAACAGGCCATCGGAGGGCTCTCCGGTCTGCCGTACCGCGACGTCCAGCAATGCCAGGCCGGTTTCCGCCCGCCACTGTGCCAAGTCGAGATTCTGCCGTATGGGGCCGGTGGCCGTACCCTCGAACTCGTATAGCTTGGCGGGAGGCGGGGCCATGCGTCCGCGCAGCTCGATCACCCCCGGCGGCGTCTGGATGGGCGGCAGCCGCTCGCGATCCGCGAAATTGCGCGGGGCCCAGCCCCGCTCGACGAGCACCGCAACGCTGCCGCCTTCGAGCCGCAGCGGCGTCACCACATGGAA
>DATMBW010000151.1:0-12651 GCA_035559095.1 Ramlibacter sp. | reverse complement strand
GGCCCAGGGCCCGGGCCCACTTTCTTCCTGCCGCGATGCTCCTCGATCAGCTCGGGCGGCACCTCGTGCGTTTCGAGCTGCTTGACCAGGCCCTTGAAGCCATACTTGTCGTAGAAAGCCTTCAGCGCCTCGGTGTCCTGGCCGTTGGTCACCGCGATGTCCTCCAGCGACGGCAGCCCCGGGATGTGGTCCGTCAAGTCGCAGTCCTTCTTGATCGTCAGCAGCGCCCGCCCCTTGGGCAGCCAGGCCAGGGCCTTGCGCAGGTTCTCGCCGACCGCGCCCTTGACTTCATCGGCGCGCGCCACGAGGGCGTCCAGCGATCCGTACTCCTGCAGGAGCTTGACGGCCGTCTTGGGCCCGACTTTTTCCACCCCTGGCACGTTGTCCACCGAGTCGCCCACCAGCGTCTGGTAGTCCACCATCAGCCGCGGCGGCACGCCGAACTCGGCTTGCACTCCGGCGACGTCGCGCTTGCGGTCGTTCATGGTGTCGATGACGGTGACGTTTTCGTTGACGAGCTGGCTCAGGTCCTTGTCGCCGCTGGAGATCACCGTCCGGTAGCCGCGCTCGGTGGCCATGCAGGCCAGGGTGCCGATCACGTCGTCGGCTTCCACGCCCGGAATGTTCAGCACTTTCCAGCCCAGCAGGCGCACCACTTCGTGGATGGCGTCTATCTGCAATCGCAGGTCGGGCGGCATGGCCGACCGGGTCGCCTTGTACTGCGGATAAATCGCGTCGCGGAACGTCGGGCCGGGCGCATCGAAGATGCAGGCCACGTAGTCGGCCCGCACATCCTTGCGCAGTTTCTGCAGCATGTTGATCATGCCCCGGATGGCGCCCGTGGCCGGGCTGGCTGGATCGCCCGGCACGGCCCTGAGATCGGGCATCGCGTGGAAGGCGCGATACAGGTAGCTGGATCCATCGACCAGCAGCACCACCTTGGGAGACGCGGGCTCCGCGCCTTGCTCTTGTGTCGGCTCGCTCATGCGCCGATTGTGCCTGCGCGGCGATTTCGGCTCCCGGGCGCGGCGCCTGCCGAAGGCCCTCTACAATCGCCCCATGCATCCGCGATTCCTGCTGCTCGCCCCGCTGCTGGCCTGGACGGTGCTGGCCGCCCAGACTGTGCCGCCGCCACCGTCTCCCGCGCCGGCCGACGGGCGCAAGAACCAGCGGATCGAGCGCATCCACATCGAGGACGCCGGCGTGCGGATCGACGAGGTTCGCTATGGCGGCCAGACGCAGAGCATCGTCGTGCAGCCCAAGGCCGACGTGCCCGAATACGAAATCCAGCCCACGGATCTGGCCCGCAGCCGGCCGGCCGACCACCGCGACGGCCTGAGCAGCGCAACCGGCCAGCGCGTCTGGAACGTCTTCAAGTTCTAGAGATGTTGGCTTGAATGGCGGTTTTCACGGAAGTCTCCCAGAGCGAGGCAGGAAAACTGGTGCGCGCCCTCGACCTGGGTGAGCTGCGCGAGCTGCGCGGCATCCAGGGCGGCATCGAGAATACCAACTACTTTCTCATCACGGACCGGGCCGAATATGTGCTCACCTTGTTCGAGCGGCTGACGTTCGAGCAACTGCCGTTCTACCTGCATTTGATGAAGCATCTGGCCCGCCACGGCATTCCCGTGCCGGAACCGCAGGCCCTGCCGGCGACCGCCAGCGCCGGCGAGCCCGACGGCGAGATCCTGTTCGAGCTCTGCGGCAAGCCGGCGGCCGTCGTGAACAAGCTGCGCGGCAAGAGCGAGCTCGTGCCCACGACGCCCCATTGCGCCGCCGTCGGCGCGATGCTTGCGCGCATGCACCTGGCCGGCCGCGACAATCCGCGCAGCCAGCCCAACCTCCGCGCGCTGCCCTGGTGGAACCAGACCGTGCCCGTGGTGCTGCCCTATGTGGACGAGGCCCAGGCCGCCCTGCTCAGGAGCGAGCTGGCGTTCCAGAACCACGTGGCCGACGGCTCGGCCTACGCGGCCCTGCCCCGGGGCGTGATCCACGCCGACCTGTTCCGCGACAACGTCATGTTCGAGCAGGACCGGTTGACCGGCCTGTTCGATTTCTATTTCGCCGGAGTGGACTGCTGGCTGTTCGACATCGCCGTATGCCTGAACGATTGGTGCGTCGATCTGGCGACCGGCGCCCACCATGAGGAACACGCCGCGGCGTTCCTGCGGGCCTACGCCGGCGTTCGGCCCCTGGCCGCGGCCGAACGGCAGCTGCTGCCGGCCATGCTGCGCGCCGGCGCGCTGCGCTTCTGGATCTCGCGCCTGTGGGATTTCCACCTGCCGCGCGAAGCCGCGATGCTCAAGCCGCACGACCCGTCACACTTCGAGCGGGTGCTGCGCCAGCGCGTAGCCCATCCTGTGGGACTCTGACAGCGCGCCGGCCGGGCAGCGCGTTTGCGCTAAATTCGTCCCGCAAGCGCCCGCCGCCCGCCGGACCAGCAAACCATCCGCCCGTTCGCACTCGCCCATCCGATGCCAATGAAACTCAATATCGTCCCCGCACGCACCGGCATCCAGTGGGTCAAGCTGGGAATCGGCACCTTCTCCAAGCAGCCCCTGGCGCTGGCCGGGCTGTTCTTCATCTACATGGCCGCCGTGATCGTGGTGGCGCAGCTGCCGGTGGTCGGCGTGGTCATCGGCGGAATGCTGGTGCCGGCGGCCACGCTCGGACTGATGGCCGCCACGGCCGAAGCGACCAAAGGGCGCTTTCCGATGCCCTCCGTGCTGATCAGCGCGTTCCGCGCGGGACGCCAGCGCGCGCGGGCCATGCTGTTGCTGGGCCTGGTCTATACGGTGGGCTCGATGCTCGCCACCGGCCTTGCCTCCGTCATCATGGGGCCGCCTTCGGCCAGCATCGGGGAGGTCGACGCGGCCACCGTGCTGGCCCTGGCGCTGCACGCTCCCCTGTTCCTGATGTTCTGGCATGCGCCGGCATTGGTGCACTGGCATGGCGTCTCGCCGGCCAAGAGCCTGTTCTTCAGCTTGGTGGCTTGCCTGAGGAATTTTGGCGCTTTCCTGATTTTCGGGCTGACCTGGATTCTCGTGTTCCTCGGGGTCGGCACCGCGTTCGGTTTGCTGGGCGGACTGCTCGGTGGGCCGGAGATGGCGCGCGCGGTGATGATGCCCGCCGCCTTGTTGATGGCCGCGATGTTTTCCACCTCGATCTATTTCACCTTCCTCGACTGCTTCGTCGCCACTGCGGAGCCCGAAGCGACCCCTACCGGAGAGCCCTCATGACCCAGCACAGCCTGCACGGCCGGACCGGGAACGAAATCCTCTGGTTCCAGCGCCGCGGCTTCCTGCGCGCGGCAGCCGCCTGGAGCGCGCTGGGCGGCCTGGCCGCCGCACAGGCCCAGCAGCGCGGCAACATCGTGGAGTTGCGCGGCGATGCGCTGCTCAATGGGGAACGGCTGGACGCGCAACGGACCATCCAGACCGGCGACAACGTGCAGACCGGGCCCGGCGCGCACCTGGTGTTCGTGATCGGCAACTGCGCTTTCCAGGTGCGGCAGAATTCGACGCTTGCCGTGGACCGAGGCGCCACGCTGAACACCGTGAGCGTGCTGCGGATACTCACGGGCGCGGTGGCCAGCGTGTGGGGCCGCGGCACCGGCCGGCAGATCATCACGCCCACGCTCACCGCCGGTATCCGCGGCACCGGCGTCTATACCGAGGTGTTCCCGCAGCAAGGTTACCGCAGCTACTTCTGCAACTGCTATGGCACGGTGGACGTGCGCGCGGGAGACGACAAGGCGGTGTCGCGCTCGCAGTACCACCAGGCGTTCTGGGGCGAAGCGCAGCCCACGAACGGCCGCTTCCTGACGCCGGCCCCGATGATCAACCACACCGACGAAGAGCTGGAGGTCCTGGCCCGGCTGGTCAACCAGCGCACGGCCTGGGAGATCGCCGGCAGGAAGGGCGCGAGCGGCGGCGGGTACGCGAAGTAGTCAAGGCTCGCCCTGCATGTTTTGCAGCCGGCTGGCCAGCACCAGCAGCGGTGGCCGCACCTGCTCCAGCAGGAACTCGCGCGACAGGCTGAAGCTCGGTCCGCCGCAATTGATCCCCATGATGGAGCGGCCGCCGGGCGGGCGAAACGCGATGGCGATCGCGTTCACGTCGCTCTGCCATTCACCGAACGAGGTGCTGCACCCCAGTTCGCGGTACTCCGCCAGCGCGCGGTCGATGCCTTCGCGCACACGGGGCCACGCCGCCTCGTCGCGTTCCCGGATGCGCTTGAGCAGGCTGTCGCGATCGGCCTCGCCGCATTGCGCCAGGTAGGCCCGGCCCATGGCCGTGGTCGCCAGCGGAATGCGCGACCCCACGTCCAGGCTCAGCGTCAATGCCGATTCGCTGCGGCAGTTCTCCACGTAGATCATGCTGAGGCGGTCGCGCATGCCCAGCGAGACCATCGCATGCGAGCGGTCGGCCAGTTCCTGCATCAGCGGGCGCGCGATCTGGCGCATGTCCATGCGCGCCAGCATGGTGCTGCCCAGCGCGAGCACCGCACTGCCCAGGCGATAACCGGTGTCGCCGCCGTCCCTGGCGTGTTCCAGGTAACCGTGCTTGGTGAGCGTGTAGGTCAGGCGCGAGATGGTGGACTTGGGCAGGCCGCAGCGGCGCGACAGCTCCTGGTTGCCCAGCATCAGATCGCGCGAGCGGAAGGCGCTCAGGACGTCCAGGCCGCGCGCGAGCGCCGTGACGAAGTGGCGATCGGCCTTGGCGTTGACCGGCGGGCGCGACCTGCGGGCCCCGGCCTCCGGGAGGGATGGGTTATCCATGACGTTCCGCATAATGGAACAGAACCCTAACGCCCAGCTTACGACTGTTCCAAAGCTCGCGAGTCGCCGATTTCGCAGCGTCGCCCCGTATGCGCCCCACCTCGGGTTCCATCTTGCAGAATCACGGCGGGGCGGCTTCAGGGCACCGGCGTGAGCTTGGCGACCGACAGCGCCAGCCACTTGATCCCATGCCGGGGGAAGTTGACCTGCGCCCGGGCGTCGTCGCCCTGCCCTTCGATGGACATCACCGTGCCTTCGCCGAACTTGGTGTGGAAGACCTTCATGTCGGCACGCAGCCCGTGCGAGGGCGACTTCTGCGCCGGCACGGGCGGGCTTGCGAACACGTCCTTGCTCCGGGCGCCGGCCGTGGCGCCGCGCGAGGTTGCGTAGCCCGCGCCGAAGCCGAAGGCGGAGCCGCCGAAGCGCTGGTTTTTCGGCGTCAGCCATTTGAGCGCGCCTTCGGGCAACTCGTCGAAGAACCGGCTCTTGACGTTGTAGCGGGTCTGGCCGTGCAGCAGCCGCGTCTGCGCGTGGCTCAAGTACAGGCGCTTGCGCGCGCGCGTGATGGCCACGTACATCAAGCGCCGCTCTTCCTCCAGGCCCTCATAGTCGGACAAGGAGTTCTCGTGCGGAAACAGGCCTTCTTCCAGTCCGCTGATGAAGACGCAGTCGAACTCCAGCCCCTTGGCCGAGTGCACCGTCATGAGCTGGATGGCGTCCTGACCGGCCTGGGCCTGGTTGTCGCCCGATTCGAGCGCCGCGTGCGTGAGGAACGCCGCCAGCGGCGACAGCGTCTCGCCCGTTTCGGCATCGGGCGGCACCCCGGATCGGGGTCCGGGGCCGGCTCCGTCGGGCGCGGGCTCGTTCACTTCGGGCAGGCTCGGGTCCAGCCCCTGGCTGGCCGGCGACTGGCGCAACATCCCGGGGCCGAGTTCGTCCACCGGCAGGGCCACGGCATCGCGCCCGAAACCTTCCTGCGTGACGAAGCTCTCGGCCGCGTTGACCAGTTCCTCCAGGTTCTCGATGCGGTCCGCGCCTTCGCGCTCGCTCTTGTAATGCGCGATCAGCCCGGACGCCTGCAGTACCAGGTCGATGATCTCGCGCAAGGTGAGGTTGAGGGTCTGTTGCCGCAGCGTGTCGATTTTCGCGACGAACGCCGAAAGATTGCTTCCCGCCTTGCCCGTGGTCGCGCCGACGGCGTCGTGCAGCGAGCAGCCGGCCGCGCGCGCCGCGTCCTGCAACTGCTCGATGCTGCGCGCCCCGATGCCGCGCGGCGGAAAGTTCACGACCCGCATGAAACTCGTGTCGTCGTTCGGATTCTCCAGCAGCCGCAGGTAGGCCAGCGCATGCTTGATCTCGGCCCGCTCGAAAAATCGCAGGCCACCGTACACGCGGTAGGGCACGGCCGCATTGAACAGCGCCGTTTCGATCACCCGGCTCTGCGCGTTGCTGCGGTACAGCACGGCGATCTCGTGGCGCTCGATTCCGCGTTCGCGCCCCTCGCCGCGCACCAGGTGCCGCATCTCCTCGACCATCCATTGCGCTTCGGCCAGGTCGGTCGGCGCCTCGTACACCCGCACCGGCTCGCCGGGCCCCTGGTCCGTGCGCAGGTTCTTGCCCAGCCGCTTCTTGTTGTGGCTGATCAGCTCGTTGGCCGAATCCAGGATGTTGCTGTGGCTGCGGTAGTTCTGTTCCAGCTTGATCTGGTGCCCGACATGGAACTCGCGCACGAAGTCGGCCATGTTGCCAACGCGCGCCCCGCGGAAGGCGTAGATGCTCTGGTCGTCGTCGCCCACCGCGAACACCGTATTGCCCCCGGCACCGGCAGCGCCGGCGTGAACGAACATCTTGATCCAGGCGTACTGCAACTTGTTGGTGTCCTGGAACTCGTCGATCAGGATATGCCGGAACCGTCGCTGGTAGTGCTCGCGGATCGGGTCGTTGTCCCGCAGCAGCTCGAAGCTGCGCAGCATCAGTTCGCCGAAATCCACCACGCCTTCGCGCTGGCACTGCTCCTCGTAGAGCTGGTAGATCTCGACCTTCTTGCGGTCTTCCTCGCCGCGCACCTCCACCGTGTTGGGCCGCAGGCCGTCCTCCTTGCACCCGGCGATGAACCACTGCGTCTGCCTGGCCGGAAAGCGTTCCTCGTCCACGTTGTGCTGCTTCATGAGCCGCTTGATCGCCGACAGCTGGTCCTGCGAGTCCAGGATCTGGAAGCTGGGCGGCAGGTTGGCCAGCTTGTAATGGGCGCGCAGGAACCGGTTGCACAGGCCGTGGAAGGTACCGATCCACATGCCGCGCACATTGACCGGCAGCATCGCGGCCAGGCGCGTCATCATCTCCTTGGCTGCCTTGTTGGTAAAGGTCACCGCCATCACCCCCCCGGGCGATACCTGCCCGGTCGACAGCAGCCAGGCGATGCGGGTCGTGAGCACACGGGTCTTGCCTGAGCCGGCGCCGGCGAGAATCAGCGCGTGTTCGTTCGGCAGAGTGACGGCGGCGCGCTGCTCGGGGTTGAGATCTTGTAAGAGCGGGGGTGCCGCGGCGACTTCTGGGAACATACGGCATTGTAGGAAGCGGCTGAGTGCCCATCATGAACAAACTGTCACGCCTTGCGGTCTGCGCGCTCTCGCTGGCGCTGAACGCCGGCGGGCTGCACGCCCAGTCCTCGTGCTCCAGCGACGGCCAGCCGCAGCCCGTGGGCTTGCTGGAGCGGTTCATCAATGCCGACTGCGAATCCTGCTGGGGCGACGCCGGCACGATGCGGCCCGGCGCCGGGGAAATCGCGCTGGACTGGATCGTGCCCGGCAGCCGGGGCGACGACGCGCCCCTTTCGGCCGCGGCAAGCCGTGACGCGCCGGCCCGGCTCGAAGCCCTGGGCCGTCCGGTCCCGCCTGGGGCCGCCGGCTCCCACCGGAAGGTGCAGCGCGAGCCGCGGCGGGTGCGGGTCGCGCAGGGCGCGCCGTTCGGCGGCTACATCGGCGCCTCGATCGAACTCACGCCCGGCAGCGGCGGACCGTGGAAGGCCTGGCTGCTGCTGGTGGAGACTATTCCCGCAGGCAGCGAAGGCACGCCCGTCGCCCGCAACCTGGTGCGCAATGCCTTGCAGCCAGCCTGGGACGCGGCGAAGCCGCTATCGAAAGAAGAGCAAATGCGGCTCTTCGAGTCGCGACCGATGAGCATCCCGGAAGGCGCGAACCCGGCGCGGCTGCGCGTGGTGGGCTGGGTCGAAGATGCACGCGGTCGAATCAGGGCTATCGCGCAGTCCCGTTGCACCCCGCCCGGTCCGAGAGGGTAAAATCAAGCACCGGGCCCAAGCATTTTGCGGCCCGGTTTGCGTTCTAGCGCCGCGCGCGCGAAAACCGCCCCCGGGCCCGATCCAAGCGCTCACTCGTTTCTCAACGATTCTTCTGGAGCTTGGTATGGAAATCTTCGATTACGACAATGTCCTGCTGCTGCCGCGCAAGTGCCGCGTGGAAAGCCGTTCCGAGTGCGACGCCGGCGTCGAGCTGGGCGGACGCACCTTCCGCATCCCGGTGGTGCCGGCCAACATGAAAACGGTGGTGGACGAGAAGCTGTGCCTCTGGCTGGCACGCCACGGCTACTTCTACGTGATGCACCGCTTCGACCTGGACAACCTGGTGTTCGTCCGCAAGATGAAGGCCCAGGACGCTTACGCCTCCATTTCCGTGGGCGTGAAGAAGGCCGACCACGGCCTGGTGGACCAGCTGGCGGCCGAGGGCCTGGCGCCCGATTACGTCACGATCGACGTCGCGCATGGGCACGCCGACACGGTCAGGAACATGATCGGCCACCTGAAGGACAAATTCCCCGCCGCATTCGTCATCGCGGGCAACGTGGCAACGCCCGAGGCGGTGATCGACCTGGAAAACTGGGGCGCCGACGCGACCAAGGTGGGGGTCGGCCCCGGCAAGGTCTGCATCACGCGCATGAAAACGGGCTTCGGCACCGGAGGCTGGCAGCTCTCGGCGCTCAAGTGGTGCGCGCGGGTGGCGACCAAGCCGATCATCGCCGACGGCGGCATCCGCGAGCATGGCGACATCGCAAAGAGCGTGCGCTTCGGCGCGACCATGGTGATGGTCGGCTCGCTGCTGGCGGGCCACGAGGAGTCGCCGGGGCAGACCGTGGACATCGACGGCAAGCTGTACAAGGAGTACTACGGCAGCGCGTCGGACTTCAACAAGGGCGAATACAAGCACGTCGAAGGCAAGCGCATCCTGGAGCCGGTGAAAGGCAAGCTGCCCGACACCTTGCGCGAGATGGAAGAGGACATCCAGAGTTCGATCAGCTACGCCGGAGGCAAGAAGCTGATGGACATCCGCAAAGTCAACTACGTGATCCTGGGTGGCGACAACGCCGGCGAGCACCTGCTGATGTAGCGGCGGCTAGCGCTGCAGCAACTCCAGCGCCAGCCGGTGCAGCCGCTGGCCGGGCTGCACCAGGGCGTCCAGCACGCTGAAGTGATTCAGCCCCGGCAGAGCCTCGCAGACCGGCACCCGGGCTTCGCCCCAGGCCTCGCGGATCAGACGGTTCTGGCGCAGGAACTCCTCGCTCTCGTCGCCGCCGGTCACGGTGTACAGCACGCCTTGCGCCGGCGCAGGCAACAGCGCCGGGCTGGCCTGGCGTACCTGTTGGCGCGTGAGTCGCAGCGAAGGCTGCAGGAACGGCGTGTGCATGATCGGCTCGAGATCGTGCAGGCCGGAGATGGATAGCGCGCCTTTCACCAGGTCGGGCGGAAGATCGCGCCCGAACACCGGCCACAGGCACGCCAGCATCATCGCGGCCAGCTGGCCGCCGGCTGAATGGCCGGCGACAGTGATGCGGCGCGGATCGCCGCCATGGCGCGCGATGTTGCGCCAGGTCCAGGCCAGCGCCTGCACCATCTGCATCGTGATTTGCGGGATCGTGACGGCCGGGCACAGCGCATAGTTGGGAATCACGACGCAGGCGCCGCTGCCCGTGAATGCCGGCGCCACGAAGGAATGATCGCGCTTGTCCAGAGCGCGCCAGTAGCCGCCGTGGATGAAGACCAGCACCGGCGCCTCGGGCTGCGCCGCCGGAAAGATGTCCAGGTGCTCGTTCGGGCCCCCCCCATATCGCACGTCCAGTTCGCGCGTCTGCGTGCGCACCGCCTCGGACGACGCCTGCGCCCAACGCTTGAAAAAGTCCGGGTGCGCCGGCACCAGCTCCCGGTTGTTGTAGTTGCGGTCCAGCCATTGGCCGTCGTAGCGGTCTTTCATCTGTCGTGTTTCCTTCTTGAGGCAATCATCTTGTCACACGCGCTGCGCGGCTGCCCAGCTTGCGGCTTTCGCGGCCAGGATGCATCCTGTGCCCTCCCACCGCACCATGGATTGCGGGTCACGCCCCCAAATGAGAGACGCATGAGCCTTTACACCAAACTCCAGCAGCGCGCCGCGCAGGGCAAGCCCGTGCGCGTCGGCCTCATCGGCGCCGGCAAGTTCGGCTCCATGTACCTGGCGCAGGTCCCCCGCACGCCCGGCGTGCACCTGGCCGGCATCGCCGACCTGTCGCCCGACGGCGCGCGGGCCAACCTGGCGCGCGTGGGCTGGCAGCCCGAGCGAACCCAGGCGCCCTCGCTGGATGCGGCGCTTGCGGCCGGAACGACCCACATCGCGGACGACTGGCAGGCCCTGGTACGGCATCCCGCGATCGACGTCATTGTCGAGTGCACCGGCCACCCGATTGCCGCCGTCGATCATTGCCTGGAAGCCTTCGCCCACGGCAAGCATGTCGTCAACGTCACGGTCGAAGCCGATGCGTTCTGCGGCCCGCTGCTGGCGCGCAAGGCGGCCGAGGCCGGCGTGCTTTATTCGCTGGCGTTCGGCGACCAGCCGGCATTGATCTGCGACCTCGTGGACTGGGCGCGCACCTGCGGCTTCCCGGTGGTGGCAGCCGGGCGCGGCCACAAGTGGCTGCCGCATTTTTGCGAATCCACGCCCGAGACGGTGTGGGGCTACTACGGCCTCACGCCCGAGCAGGCCCGGCGCGGCGGGCTCAACCCCAAGATGTTCAACAGCTTTCTGGACGGCTCCAAACCCTCGATCGAGAGCACCGCCGTCGCCAATGCCACCGGCCTGGGCGTTCCATCCAACGGCCTGCTCTATCCGCCCGCCAGCGTGGAAGACATCCCGTATGTCACCCGGCCCATCGCAGAGGGCGGCGTGCTCGAGCGCAAGGGCATGGTGGAGGTGATCTCGTCGCTGGAGCCGGATGGCCGCGAGATTCCGTACGACATCCGCATGGGGGTGTGGGTGACGGTGGAGGCGCAGACCGAGTACATCAGGAACTGCTTCGAGGAATACAACGCGCACACCGACCCCAGCGGGCGCTACTTCACGCTGTACAAGCGCTGGCACCTGATCGGGCTGGAAGTGGGCATGTCTGTGGCGAGCGTGGCGCTGCGCGGGGAACCCACCGGCGTGGCCACCTGCTGGAACGCGGACGTGGTGGCCACCGCCAAGCGCGACCTGGCGCCGGGCGAACTGCTCGACGGCGAAGGCGGCTACACCGTGTGGGGCAAGCTGCTACCGGCCGGCAAGTCGCTGCGCGCGGGCGGGCTGCCGCTGGGGCTGGCGCACGACGTGAAGGTGGCGCGGCCCGTCGCGAAAGGCCAGAGCCTGTGCTGGGCCGACGTGGCCATGGACACGGCCACGCACGCTTACAAGGTGCGCAAGGAAATGGAGGCGATGTTCGCTGGGCCGCTGTTGAAAGCTGCCTGACAGCAAATCGGCGCGGGCTGTCCCATGATCGGACAGCACCGTCAACGAGGAGCAGCAATGAACATCGCCATGCTGGGCATCGGCTTCATGGGTTTTCCCATGGCGCGCCGCCTGTGCCAGGCCGGGCATGCGGTGGACGCGTGGAACCGCTCGCGCGCGAAGGCCGAGCGGCTGGCGCCGTTCGGCGCGGCGGTGCACGGCACGCCCGCTTCGGCGGTGGCGAACGCCGACATCGTGATCGGCATGCTGGAGAACGGCGCCGTAGTGGACGACGTGCTGTTCGGCCAGGAAACGGCGCAAGCCATGAAGCGCGGCGCGCTCTTCGTGGAGATGGCATCGATCAAGCCGCGCGAAGCCCGCGACCACGCCGCGCGGCTGGTCGATTTCGGCGTGAGCCATCTCGACGCACCCGTGTCCGGCGGAACGTCCGGCGCGGAGGCCGGCACGCTGGTCATCATGGTGGGCGGCAGGGCGGCCGATTTTGAGCGCGCCCGCCCGATCTTCGAAGTGCTGGGCCATGCAACCCATGTCGGGTCGCACGGGACGGGCCAACTCACCAAGCTGGCCAACCAGATGATCGTCGGCGTGACGATCGGCGCCGTCGCGGAGGCGCTGCTGCTGTGCGAAAAGGGCGGAGCCGACATGGCCAAGGTCAAGCAAGCCATCACCGGCGGCTTTGCCGACAGCCGCATCCTGCAGGTGCACGGCCAGCGCATGATCGAGCGCAAGTTCGCGCCGGTCGGACGGATGTCGGCCCAGCTAAAGGACATGCGCAACGCGCTCGCCACGGCAGAGGAAATCGGGTTCGACGCGCCCGTGACGGCGCTGTTCGAGAAGCTCTACGCCGACGGTGTGGAGCATGGCCTTGCCGATCTCGAGCCCGCGGGCCTGTTCGTCGAGCTGGCCAGCCGCAACGGCATGCATTAGCGGTACCGGATCGCGCGAAACCTGTCCGCCGTCCGGCATAATCGCAGCTCACCCGGAAAGCGGCCGCATGTTTTGCTAGAATACGCGCCTGCTGTGGGGGGGTAGCTCAGCTGGGAGAGCGTCGCGTTCGCAATGCGAAGGTCGGGAGTTCGATCCTCCTCCTCTCCACCACAGCCTCTTTTT
>DATMBW010000150.1:0-6925 GCA_035559095.1 Ramlibacter sp. | reverse complement strand
ACCCGGCCTGTATTCGGTGGGCGAATGCTCCAGCGTCGGCATCCATGGCGCCAACCGGCTCGGCTCGAATTCGCTGACCGAGCTCATCGTGTTCGGCAAGGTCGCCGGCGTCCAGGCCGTCGCTTACGGAAAGACGGTCTCGCATGGCAAGGAAGCCACGCTGCTCAAGCTCGCCGGGGATGCCGAACGGAAGGCCCTGTCGGCCGTGACGCGCTCCAACGGTACCGAACGCGTCGCCACCCTGCGCCGCGAGATGGCCAAGAGCATGGAAGACGGCTGCGGCATCTACCGCACCGCCGCCACGATGCAGGCCACCTGCGACAAGCTCGCGGAACTGAAGCAGCGCTACCAGAAGGTGCAGGTCGACGATCATTCGAAGGGCTGGAACACCGACTGGCTGCTCGCGGTCGAGCTGGGCTACCTGATCGACGTGGCCGAGGCGATGGCGCATTCGGCCATCAACCGCCGCGAATCGCGCGGTTCGCACCAGCGGCTCGACGGGTTCGAGGCGCGCGACGACGAGAACTTCCTGAAGCACTCGCTGGCCTACTATCGCGCCGGCGAGGCGCCGCGGATCGAATACGGCCCGGTGAAGATCACCACCTCGAAGCCAGGGACACGTGCTTATGGGGCGGCCGGCGAAGAAGCCGACCGCAAAGCCAAGAAGGAAGCCGCCCATGCCTGAAAGCAAACGAATCGAGATCCAGGTCCTGCGCTACCGACCGGAGCAGGAAGACGAGCCGGTGTGGCAGAGCTATTACGTCCCGTTTACCGACGATATGTCGGTCCTGCAGGGGCTGCAGCACATCAAGGACGACATTGATGGCACGCTCAGCTTCCGCTGGTCCTGCCGCATGGCGATCTGCGGCAGCTGCGGGATGATGGTCAACGGCAAGCCCAAGCTGTCGTGCCAGACGTTCCTGCGCGACCTGCTGCCCGGGCCGGTGCGCATCGAGGCGCTCGCCCACCTGCCGATCGAGCGCGACCTGGTGGTGAGCGTGGACGGCTTCATCAAGAAGCTCGAAAGCGTCAAGCCCTACATCATCCCGAAGAAGCCGCGCACGCTGGACCAGGGCGAGTACCTGCAGACTCCCGCGGAGATGGAGCAGTACGAGCAGTTCAGCTCCTGCATCAATTGCATGCTGTGCTACGCCGCCTGCCCGCAGTTCGGGCTGAACCCCGATTTCATCGGGCCCGGCGTGCTGGCCCTGGCGCACCGCTACAACGCCGACTCGCGCGACGGCGCGCAGGCCGAGCGGATGGAGATCATGAGCACCCAGGAAGGCGTATGGGATTGTTCGGCGGTGGGCTACTGCTCCGAAGTGTGTCCCAAGCACGTCGATCCCGCGAACGCCGTGAACCAGAACAAGGTCGCGAGCGCCAAGGACTATTTCCTGCGATTCCTCTCATCGAAAGGGGCCTCCAAATGAACGCCAAAGCCGGAGTGAGGCGACCGTATGTCCGGCCGATGCAAGGCTGGTGGCGCCGCGACCCATTCTTCATGGCCTACATGTTGCGCGAAGCAACCGCGCTGGGGGTGGCGATCTATTCGGTCGTGCTGGCCGTCGGTGTCATGCGCCTGGCCCAAGGCGAGGCCGCCTGGAACGGCTGGCTGGCCGCCCTGCGCTCGCCCGGATCGATCCTGCTGCACCTGGTGCTGCTGCTGTGCTTCGCGGTCCATGCGCGCAGCTGGTTCGAGATCATGCCCAAGACCATGCCCATGATGCACGTCGGCGGGAGCCGCGTGGAAGCCTCGACCATCACGCGAACGGGCTGGATTGCCACGATCGTCGTGTCGATCGTGATGTTCGCATTGACCTGGTGGTGGAAAAAATGAAGCGATCGAACGCACCCATCTTCTGGCTCCTGTTCGGCGGCGGCGGAATGCTGGCCGCGCTGTTCGGAACCATGCTGGTGTTCATCACCGGTATTGCCGCGCCGCTGGCCTGGCCCTTCGGCCCCGACCTGCTGAGCTACCCGCGCGCGCTCGCCTTCGCGCAGAACTGGATCGGCAAGGCCTTCCTCTTTGCGATCATTGCCCTGTTCGCGTGGCATGCGGCGCACCGCATCAAAGTCACGCTGCACGACGTGGGCATCCATCCAGGCCCCGTCGCCAAACTGGCGTGTTACGGCAGCGCGCTCGCGGTCACCGTGGTCGCCGCGGCGAGCCTGCTCGCGATCGGTTTCTAACCGCAGGCCATGTGGTTCCCGGACGGCCGCGCTTCGACGCGGCCGTTTTCTTTGTCCATGGCGCCCCCATGGACGGCAGGTGGGCTCCGAGCGAAAATCGCCTGGCCTTGATGTGGCTTAAATCGCGTGACCGTGTTCTGCTTACGATGGATGCGGCCACTTCCAAATTTACCGGGAGAACACCCATGCGCGTCGTTACCGAGCCCGCTCCCTTCGAAGCGCTCGATGCATGCCACCGCCAGATCCTGGCGCACCTCCAGAAGCTGTCAGAGCTGGCACAGCGGATCGAAACCGTGGGCGTCGATGCGGTCGCCCAGCAACAGGCGAGCGCTATCGAAGCCTTTTTTTCGGGCACCGCCCGCCAACACCACGAGCAGGAAGAAAAGACGGTTTTCGCGCCGCTGCTGGCCGGCTCAGACCCGGCCATCACGGCCGCGGTGAACACGCTCCAGCAGGATCACGGCTGGATCGAGGAAAACTGGATCGAGCTTTCACCCCAGCTAAGCGCCATCGCCTCGGGCAACAACTGGCCGGACTCGGCGGAATTCCAGCATGGCGTGCAGGTGTTCGTGCAACTCCTCACAGGGCACATCGCCCTGGAAGAAACCATTGTCTATCCGGAATCCCGGGCGCAATGGGCCCGGGCCGTCGCCGCGCGGGCTCTCAGAGAAACGCTTCGGCCCGCTTGAGCAGTTCGTCGAGCCCCGGCTCGTTGGGGTTGCGCGGCTTGCCGGGATGGATCACGGCCACCTGGCAGTTTTCCGCCGCTTCCACCAGCTGGGCATAGGTGCCGGCGTTGACGTCGGCGATGTAGGCCTGCTGGTTCTCGTTGTACTGGAACATCTTGCCATTGAGCTGCACGCACTCGTTGCAGGTGGAGCAGCGCTCGGTCTCGATGTAGGCTTCGTCGGGATTGCGCTGCGGCTCCTCGGCCGCCTCGGCCACGGGCGCGGCGTCCGCGGGCGCGGCGGCTTTGGCCGGCACATTCACGTGTGCCGAAGGCGCCAGCTTCGGTTGCGTCGCCGCGGCAGCCTCGAGCTCCTGGCGCATGCGCTCTTCCCAGGCCTTCTGCTCGCGGGCCAGCAGGTTCTGCGCGTGCGAGTTGTTCACGCCACCCAGTTCCTGCAGGCTGCGCCACATCTCGCGGCAGCGGCTGGCCTGCCGCAGCAGCGCTTGCGACACGATCACCTTCTGCAGCCGGTTTTCGCTGTCGACCATCAGGACGCTGGGCACCTTGTCGGGCAGGCCCTTGCGATCCTTTGAGAGCGACTCCTCGACCGGGATCATGCTGCCGTTCCATTTCTCGCGCGGCACGCGCGCCAGCTGGCCGGCGTAGCGCTTGTCCGCGGCGAGGAAATCGACCAGCGTGAACGCCAGGTCCTGCGACACGGTCTGGTGCTCCGGGTCCTCGTAGGAGAAGCCCTGCACCGGCCAATCGAGCTCCACCTGCGAGTTCGCCTGCAGGCAGAAGCGTGCCGCCCAGTTGGCGCCGGCCGACGGGTCATAGCAAAACGCCGGGAACGCGCGCGACTCCATGGCTGCCGCGGCCATGAGGTACGGCGGCAAACCGTCGGCATCGGCGCTGGCACCCGAATACACGTTGAAGAACGCGGGTCCACGATACGCGACGCCCTTGAGCACTCGGCCGCGGAACTGGAACAGGTTCGACGCGCTGGACTGCAGCACATAGACCTCGTTCAGGCCCATGGCCAGGCTGGCCAGCTGCCGGCTGCGCATGCCCGGTGCCTGGCCGCCGGCGTCAGCGGACGGATCGGCCAGATCGTCCACCTGAAGCAGCACCTTGATGGGCAGACCCGAGGAGAGGATCTCCATCAGCTTGGCGTTCTCCTGCGCATCCAGCGCGGCATCGTCGATGCACACCAGGTAGTCGGGGAACGTGTCCAGTTCCTTCGGATCGAGACCGGCTTCGCCGTAGGCTTCGAACACCGCATCGTGCCGTTCGGCGTTGTACTCGCCGTCGATCTCGAGTTCCGCCATCACCAGCGCCCGCGACAGCTCCACTTGGCGCGGCACGCGTTCGCGATACGCCTTCAGCGCGGCGGCGCAGCTGTCGAACAGGAAGCTGTAGGGCTTGGCTTCGGCATCGACGCCGCCGACGAACCGCTGCGACTTGAGCACGCGCAGCAGCTCGGTGATGCGGCGCTTGCGGGCTGCCGGCATGGCCTCGCGCTGCTGCGACTTGGTCAGCACCCGCGACATCGCCTCGAAGTCGATGCCGGCGGCGAACGGGCCGCTCATCGCGGCCTGCAACCGCTCCGCAGCCACGCCCTTGGCGGACTGCTCGAAATCGGACTGCAGGATGGCCGAGAGCTTGAGCACCAGGCGCTGCAACGTCTCGCGGAACTGCGCCGCCTTGCGCGCCTGCGCCACCTCCCACACGTGGCGCACCAGGCGCCGCGGCAGGGCGGCGTCGCAGTCGGCCAGGTCGCCGTCCACCTTGATCGCGGCGCGCAGGCGCTTGCGGCTGTCCTCAAACGACGCATCCGGCTTGCCCGCGGCGATGCGCGATGCAGCGCGCTCCCAGAGCTCAGACAGCGTGCCGGTGGCACCGCCGGCCACCAGGGCGCGGATCTCCTGCTCCAGCCCAAGGCCGTGCTTGCGCACGCGCTCCGCATCGGCGCCAACGGCGGCCTTCTCGAACGCCTTGTCGATCAGGCCGGAAAGCGATGCGACTGCCGCGCTTTCCGCTCCCTTGGTCTCCAGGACCACCGGAAAGTCGTAACGCAGCGGCGCGAGGTCGCGGTAGCCGGCGAACAGGGCGGGACGCAGCTGAAGCGCGTCGACGGCGTCCAGGTTGTCGCCCGGCCGCCGGCCGGTCAGAAAGAATGCAACATGTGCTTGGGTATCGGCTTCCATCGGGATCAAACCTTGTTGTGTGGCTGCGAGCTTCTCACGCGGCGTTGCTGCTTTCCGCTTGCGGCCAGACGGTGTACTTGTCCAGCTCTGTGTTCAGGCCCTGGCGCGTCCATTCCGGCGTGACGATCCGTTTCGAAAGCCGCAGGTCCTCGTAGCATGGCACCGACGGGTTGCGGTACAGGATGCCGACCGGGATGTCGTCCGTCTGGCTCGCGATCTCGCGCGCCCGGTCGATGTCCATCGGGTCGTGTTCCAGCTGGTTCTTGTACAGCTTGGAGAGGCCGGCGCTGGGCTGCAGGCCGTTGGCGTGGTGCAGGATCTGCACCCGGTTGGGATCGTTCATCCACGGGTCCAGCACGTTGGGCAGCCACTCGGGGCAGCGCTGCACGATGCGCACGAACGACAGGCCCTTGTGGTGGTAGGCGGCCTTGACGATCTCGTAGAGCGACTCCGGGATCCAGTCCACGGCGTTGGCGACGAACGAAACGTTCTGCACGCCCAGCGTGACCGACAAGGGGTTCAGCGCCTCGAGGTAGCTGCCGGAGGGCGTGGTGTTGCTCTTGGTGCCCACCGGCGAGGTCGGCGAGGCCTGCTTCTTGGTCAACCCGTAGATCTGGTTGTCGTGCAGGAACACCGTGAGGTTCATGTTGTAGCGGATCGCATGGATCCAGTGGGCCGCGCCGATGCTGCAGCAGTCGCCGTCACCCGTGTTCACGAACACCGTGAGGTCGGGCCGCGACATCTTGACCCCTTCGGCAACCGGCAGGGCCCGGCCGTGGATGCCGTGGAAGCCATACGTCTTCATGTAGTGCGGGAAGCGGCTAGAGCAGCCGATGCCCGAGACGAACACCGTCTTCTCCGGGCGCAGGCCCTCGTCCCGGCACAGCCGCTGCACGGCGGTCAGGATGGCGTTGTCGCCGCATCCCGTACACCAGCGCGGCACCCCGCCTTGATAGTCTTCGAGCGAGTACCGCTCATCGCACATCTGCAGCAGGCATTCCGTGGGCGACATCAAGTCCATGGTTTACGCCTTTCCGTTCTTCTTCAGTTTTTCCAGCAGCACGCGCCGGATGGTTGAGGGTTTGATCGCCTGGCCGCAGACCTCGCTCCAGCAGTCGACGTCGACCAGGTAGCGCGAACGCAGCATCATGGCAAGCGCCGAGTAGCGCCGGTTCGATTCGTCGATGAGCTTGTCCTGCGGGCGGTCGCTCCAGTTGCCCTCGATCGCGATCACCTTCTTGAAGCCGCTCATCGCCTCCTTGATGCCGGGGGCCATGGGCTGCAGGAACTGCAGGTGCATGGAAGAGACCTTGTGCCCTTCGGCCCGCAGGCCCTCCACGGCTTCCTCGATCGCGCCCTTGGTGCTGCCCCACCCGACGACCAGCAGGTCGCCCTTGGCCGGGCCGAAGATCTTCGGCGGCCGCAGCGACTTCTGGAACGCGGCCAGCTTCAGGCTGCGGAAGTGCAGCGTGTTCTCGTTGATGATCGGGTCGTAGGCCACGTGGCTGTCGCTGTCGTGGGCCAGGCCCGTGAGCGTGTGCATGCCGCCGGGCTGTCCGGGCTTGAAGCGGCGCGACAGGCCCGTGGTCTCGTCCCACTCGTAGGGCTTGGCGCCTTCGGGGACCGGGCTCTGGTCCACCGGCGGCGCCATCCAGTTCTCGTCGAACACCGGCCGCGGGAACGGCTGCTGCGAGGTCGCCAGGCCCGCATCGGTGAGGATGACCACCACCATGTTGAACGTCTCGGCGATGCGGCGCGCGGTGAGCACGGAGTAGAAGCACTCCTCGATCGTGCCCGGCGCCATCACGATCTTGGGCGCGTCGCCGTGGCTGCCGAAAATGGTGGTAAGCAAGTCGCC
>DATMBW010000149.1:0-2578 GCA_035559095.1 Ramlibacter sp. | reverse complement strand
ACTGATGTTGCCTGGGCTGTTTGTTTTTTGTTTCACAATGCCGATAAAGCCTCGATGGTGAAATTGGTAGACACAGCGGACTTAAAATCCGCCGCTTCCTTAACCGGAGCGTGCCGGTTCGATTCCGGCTCGAGGCACCACGGAACGCCGGGGGGCGAACCGGCACGCCAAGGCGCAAAATTGACTAAGCGCGCAAGCGCGCTGGGTTCGATTCCGGCTCGAGGCACCACGGAACGCCGGGGGCGAACCGGCACGCCAAGGCGCAGAATTGACCAAGCGCGCAAGCGCGCTGGGTTCGATTCCGGCCCGAGGCACCACTGAAATTAGATGCCCATCGAGGCAGCAGAAAGACGGTTGGCACCATGTCACGCTATAACGCTCCATTCGAAATCCATGTCCATGGCGAAGTGCCGCTGCGCCACGACGTGAGCTATGCGCAGTTGCAGGACGCGCTCAAGCCGCTGTGGACTTACGCGGGCGCCAAGTCGCTGGCCGACGGCGCCGAGAGCTCCTACGAGGAAGAGCCGGGGATCAAGTTCGACGCGCCCGAGCACCTTCTGAAGATGTGCTGGACGGTGCCGGGCGACGAGGATTTCCGCCAGTCGCTGGACGAAATGTGCATGAGCCTCAACGAGCTGTCGGAGCAGGGGGCGGCCATCGAGGTGACCTTCTACGACGCCGAGTTCGACGAGGAGGAGGAATCGCCCGAGGCCGAGTCGCGCGACGACTTCGTCATGCTGTTCGTCGGCCCCACGCCCGCGGCGATCATGCAGGTGCAGCGCGACCTGCTGGTGGAGGACGTGGTCAACCTCATGGAGCGCCACTTTGACGGCGCCGAGCTGGGCGGCGTGGTGGCGGAGATCGATAAACTGTTCAGCCAGCGCTTCGACGCGCTGGTGAACTCGCTGGAAATCGGCAAGCCGCCGCGCGGCCTGGGCGGCGGCCCCGGCCACGGGGGCGGCCGGCGGCCGCGGCATCTGCATTAAGAACGGACGATAACGCGGCCTGAAGGCCGCGACCTTGGAGGAGGAGGCCCCGCATGGCGCTGTTTTCCCAGGACGCCCTGAATCCCGGCGTGCGCAAGCGCGAAGTGTTCGGCTGGGCCATGTACGACTTCGCCAATTCGGGCTACACCACGGTAGTCATCACCGCCGTGTTCGCAGCCTACTTCGTCGGCGGCATCGCCGGCAAGGCGGAATGGGCGACGTTTGCCTGGACCGCCGCACTCAGCCTGTCCTACGCCATCGTGATGCTGACCATGCCCAGCATCGGCGCCTATGCCGACCTGCGCGCCGCCAAGAAGCGCCTTCTGGCCGTGTTCACCGCGGGCTGTGTCGGATCGACGGCGGCATTGGCACTGGCCGGGCCGGGTAGCGTGGCGCTGGCGGTCTTCCTCATCATCGTTTCGAACACCTTCTACTCCTACGGCGAATCCCTGACGGCGGCCTTCCTGCCCGAACTCGCCCGCCCCGAGTCGCTGGGGAAGGTCAGCGGCTGGGGCTGGAGTTTCGGTTACTTCGGCGGCATGCTGGCCCTGGGCCTGTGCCTGGGCTACGTGATCTGGGCCCAGGGGCAGGGCATCAGGGCCGAGCGCTTCGTGCCGGTAACCATGCTGATCACAGCCGTGCTGTATGGCGGCGCCGCTTTGGTCACTTTCTGGCTGCTCGGGGAAAGGGCGCGGCCCAACCCGCAAGCGCTGCGGCAGAGCGGCCTGAAGGCCTCGATGCAGCAACTTCATCGGACCTTCGGCCGGGCGCGGCGCTTCAAGGATTTCATGTGGCTGCTGTTGTGCGCGGTGTTCTACCAGGGCGGCGTGGCTGTGGCGATCACGCTGGCGGCGATCTATGCCGAGACCGAGATCGGCTTCAAGCAGCAGGAGACCATGGTGCTTATCTTCGTGCTCAACCTGGCCGCCGCTGCCGGCGCGTTCGCCTGGGGCTACCTGCAGGACCGCATCGGGCACAAGATCGCTCTGGCCATGACGCTCGTCGGCTGGATCGCCACTTGCGTGATCGCCGCGACCACGACAACCAAGGGGGGCTTCTGGTGGGCGGCTGCGATCGCCGGCCTTTGCATGGGATCGAGCCAATCGGCCGGCCGCGCGATGGCAGGCATGTTCGCGCCGCGCGGGCAGCTGGCCGAGTTTTACGGACTGTGGACTTTCGCCATCCGGCTGGCCAGCATCATCGGGCCGTTGAGCTACGGCGCGATCGCCTGGGCGACCGGCGGCAACCAGCGCCTGGCCATCATGTCCACGGCCGTGCTGTTCATCACCGGCTTGTTTCTGCTGCTGCCGGTGAACGTGCAGCGCGGGCGCGAGGCTGCCCTGGAGGCGGACGCGGCCTAGAGGCCGAGCCAACGCGCGGCTGCCGACTGCAGGGCTGGCAGCGAGCCGGTGCTCAGCAAGCGCACGCGCCCTGCGCCGGTCGGCCTGAGCTGCCCGGCCGCCTCCAGCAGGCGGCGCGTCTGGCGCGCTACAGGCTCACCGGTCTCGACCAGGCGCACGGCGGGGCCCGCCACGGCCGCGAGTTCCTCCTGGGCAAAGGCGTAGTGCGTGCAACCGAGCACCACGGTGTCG
>DATMBW010000148.1:0-15571 GCA_035559095.1 Ramlibacter sp. | reverse complement strand
GTTACGCTCCTGGCCAAGGCGTCCAGCCTTGGCGTCGTCCCGTGCCTGGATTGGCGCGGTTTTGATCACGTTCGCACTGGCAATAACAGTTTGAGCAGGCCCTAACCCTTCATGGACAAGCTCTTGATTCGCGGGGGCCGGCGGCTCCATGGCGAAGTCCGGATTTCAGGCGCCAAGAACGCGGCGTTGCCCGAATTGTGCGCCGCGCTCCTGACGGACCAGCCGGTCGTGCTGGAGAACGTTCCGCGCCTGCAGGACGTGGCGACCATGCTCACGCTGATCCGCAACATGGGGGTGGACGTGGAGCGCGGTGAGCAGGGGCAGGTGCGAATCGATGCGAGCAAGCTCAGCTCACCCGAGGCTCCGTACGAGCTGGTCAAGACCATGCGCGCCTCGGTGCTGGCGCTCGGCCCGCTGCTGGCGCGCTTCGGCGAAGCCACCGTCTCGCTGCCCGGCGGCTGTGCGATCGGGTCGCGGCCGGTTGACCAGCATATCAAGGGGCTGCAGGCCATGGGTGCGGAGATCGTCGTCGAGCACGGCTACATCATCGCCAAGCTGCCCAAGGGCCGTGAGCGGCTGAAGGGCACCAGCATCCGCACCGATATGGTCACGGTGACCGGCACCGAGAACCTGCTGATGGCGGCGACGCTCGCGGAAGGCGAAACCGTGCTGGAGAACGCTGCGCAGGAGCCCGAAATCGGCGACCTGGCCGAGATGCTGATCGAGATGGGCGCCCGCATCGAAGGGCACGGCACCAGCCGCATCGCGGTCAGGGGCGTCGACAAGCTGCGCGGCTGCACGCATCGCGTGGTGGCCGACCGCATCGAGGCCGGCACCTTCCTGTGCGCGGTCGCCGCGGCCGGCGGGGACGTCGTGCTGCGGCACGGGCGGGCCGATCACCTCGAAGCGGTCATCGACAAGCTGCGCGACGCCGGCGCGAGCGTGGCCGCGGTCGACGACGGCATCCACCTGCACTCCCAGGGGCGGCTCGCGGCCCAGAGTTTCCGCACGACCGAATACCCCGGTTTCCCGACCGACATGCAGGCCCAGTTCATGGTCCTCAATGCGATCGGCGAAGGTCCATCCAAGATCACCGAGACGATTTTCGAGAACCGCTTCATGCACGTCAACGAACTGGTGCGCCTGGGCGCGAAGATCCAGCTGGACGGCAAGTTTGCGATGATCGAGGGTGTGGAGAGGCTGTCCGGCGCCACGGTGATGGCGACCGATCTGCGCGCGTCGGCCAGCCTGGTCATCGCCGGCCTGGTGGCCGAAGGCGAGACACTGGTCGATCGCATCTACCACCTGGACCGCGGCTACGATCAGATGGAAACCAAGCTGCGCGGCATCGGCGCGGACATCGAACGCATCAAATGAAACCGCAGATCACCCTGGCGCTCTCCAAGGGACGCATATTCGACGAGACCTTGCCGCTGCTCAACGCCGCCGGCATCGAGGTGCTGGAGGACCCCGAAAAATCGCGCAAGCTGATCCTTGCCACCAGCCAGGATCACGTTCGCGTGGTGATCGTTCGCGCGACCGACGTGCCGACCTACGTGCAATACGGCGGCGCCGACCTGGGCGTCACGGGGCTGGACACGCTGATCGAGCACGGCGCGGACTGGGGCGGCGGCGCCGGGCTGTACCAGCCGCTGGACCTGCGGATCGCCAGGTGCCGCGTCAGCGTCGCCGTGCGCGCGGATTTCGACTATGCCAGCGCCGTCAGGCAAGGATCCCGCCTCAAGGTGGCGACCAAGTATGTCAACATCGCGCGCGAGTTCTTCGCCGCCAAGGGCGTGCACGTGGACCTCATCAAGCTGTACGGCAGCATGGAACTGGCGCCGCTGACGGGCCTGGCCGACGCCATCGTGGACCTGGTTTCCACGGGCGGCACGCTCAAGGCCAACAATCTGGTCGAGGTCGAGCGGATCATGGACATCAGCTCGCGGCTGGTTGTGAACCAGGCCGCGCTCAAGCTCAAACAGGATGCCATCCGCCGGGTGATCGACGCTTTCGCGCTCGCGATTGGCAAGAACTGAGCCCATGAACCGCATCGCCAAGCCCGTCCGCCTGTCCACCGCCGCCGACGGGTTCGACGCCGCTTTCGAGGCGCGCCTGCAGTGGTCGGCCGAGACGGATGCGCAAGTCGAGCAGCGCGTCACCGAAATACTGGACGACGTGCAACGGCGCGGTGACGCCGCGGTGCTGGAGCACACGAATCGCTTCGATGCGCTGGGCGCGTCGTCGCTGAAGGACCTGGAGCTCACCCAAGCTGAATTGAAGGCGGCTTTCGAGGGCTTGTCGCCGGCACGGCGTGACGCGCTCCAGGCGGCGGCCGCGCGCGTGCGCAGCTACCACGAAGCGCAAAAAAAAGCCAACGGCGAGAGCTGGAGTTACCGGGACGAAGACGGCACGCTGCTGGGGCAGAAAGTCACGCCGCTGGATCGAGTGGGCATCTACGTTCCGGGCGGCAAGGCGGCGTATCCGTCATCGGTGATCATGAACGCCGTTCCCGCCCATGTCGCGGGCGTTGCCGAGATCATCATGGTCGTGCCCACGCCGCGCGGCGAAAAGAACGCGCTGGTGCTTGCCGCGGCGCACGTCGCGGGCGTGAGCCGGGCATTCACCATCGGCGGCGCGCAGGCCATCGGCGCGCTGGCTTACGGAACGGCGACCGTGCCCCGGGTCGACAAGATCACCGGCCCCGGCAACGCCTATGTGGCCAGCGCCAAGCGGCGGGTCTTCGGGCTGGTCGGCATCGACATGATTGCCGGCCCGAGCGAGATCCTGGTGCTGGCCGACGGCAGCACGCCGGCCGACTGGGTGGCGATGGATCTTTTCTCGCAGGCCGAGCATGACGAACTGGCGCAAAGCATCCTGTTGTCTCCCGATGCGGCGTACATCGACCAGGTGCAGGCGGCCATCGACCGGCTGCTGCCGCAAATGCCGCGCTCTGAAATCATCGCCAAGTCGCTCAATGGCCGCGGCGCCCTGATCCACACCCGCGGGATGGAAGAGGCCTGCGAGATCAGCAACCGGATCGCCCCGGAGCACCTGGAGATCGCCAGCCGCGATCCGCGCAAATGGGAACCGTTGCTGCGGCACGCCGGCGCCATCTTCCTGGGCGCATTCACCAGCGAATCGCTCGGGGACTACTGCGCCGGCCCCAACCATGTGCTGCCCACCGGCGGAACGGCGCGTTTTTCCAGTCCGCTGGGCGTTTATGACTTCCAGAAGCGTAGCAGCCTGATCGAAGTGAGTGAGGCCGGCGCGCAAAAGCTCGGCGCGATCGCGGCCGAGCTCGCGTACGGAGAGGGCTTGCAGGCGCATGCGCGCGCCGCCGAGATGAGGTTGAAGCGATGAGCATGAGAGACGAGATGAGCGGCGCTCCGGCCGCAAGCGTGGGGGGGTTCAGTGTTTTCCGCCAGGACGTGCAAAGCATGCACGCCTATGCGATCCAGCCCTCTGCCGGGCTGATCAAGCTGGACGCGATGGAAAACCCGCACCGGCTGCCGTCCGACCTGCAGGCCAAGCTGGGCCAGCGGCTCGGCGCGCTCGCCCTGAACCGCTACCCCGGTGAGCGCAACGACGACCTGCGCGCCGCGCTGGCAAGCCATGCACGGATGCCCGCCGGGTTCGACATCATGCTGGGCAACGGGTCCGACGAACTGATCTCGCTCGTTGCCCTGGCGTGCGACGTGCCGGGCGCGTCCATCCTGGCGCCGGTGCCGGGATTCGTGATGTACGCCATGAGCGCCCAGCTGCAAGGGCTGAAGTTCACGGGCGTGCCGCTGACGGCCGATTTCGAGCTGGACGAAGCGGCCATGCTGGCGGCCATCGCGCGGGAGCGGCCATCGGTCATCTACATCGCCTACCCGAACAATCCGACGGCCAACCTGTGGGACGACGCCGTCATCGAGAAAATCGTGCAGGCGGCCCCCGGTCTGGTCGTCATCGACGAGGCCTACCAGCCCTTTTCCAGCCGCAGCTACATCGACCGGATCACGCGCCACGGCCATGTGCTGCTCATGCGAACCCTGAGCAAATTCGGCCTGGCCGGTGTGCGGATCGGCTACATGATGGGCCCGGCGGCCCTGATCGCGCAGATCGACAAGGTCCGGCCGCCCTACAACGTCAGCGTGCTCAACTGTGAGGCGGCGCTGTTCGCCCTGGAGCATGCGGACGTCTTCGCCGCTCAGGCCGAGGACGTGCGACGGCAACGCGCCGCCCTCCAGCAGGCATTGGCGCAATTGCCCGGCGTGCGGGCCTGGCGCAGCGACGCCAATATGATCCTGGTGCGGGTGCCCGACGCACAAAAGACCTTCGAGGGGCTGAAATCGCTTGGCGTGCTGGTCAAGAACGTTTCTAAAATGCATGCATTGCTGGCCAACTGCCTGCGCCTCACGGTCGGAACGGCCGACGAGAACGCCCGGCTGCTGGCCGCGCTCAAGGCTTCCCTATGACCACCCGTACCGCCGATACAGATTCGAACAGCCACCGGCGCGCGGAGGTCGTGCGCCACACGGCGGAAACGCACATCACGGTGCGGGTCGACCTGGACGGCAGCGGCCAGGCGACGCTTTCGACCGGCATCGGTTTCTTCGACCATATGCTCGACCAGATCGCCCGCCATGGCCTGATCGACCTGGACATCCAGGCGCAGGGGGATTTGCACATCGACGGCCACCATACCGTGGAGGACGTGGGCATCACGCTCGGTCAGGCGGTGTACCAGGCGGTGGGCGACAAGCGGGGCATCCGCCGTTACGGCCATGCCTACGTGCCACTGGACGAAGCGTTGTCGCGCGTCGTTGTCGACTTTTCCGGCAGGCCCGGCCTGGTCATGAACGTGCCGTTCCGCAGCGGCATGATCGGCACTTTCGACAGCCAGTTGGCGCACGAGTTCTTCCAGGGTTTCGCCAACCACGCCTTCGTGACATTGCACATCGACAATCTGCGCGGCGAAAATGCGCACCATCAATGCGAGACGGTATTCAAGGCCTTCGCGCGCGCCCTGCGGGTCGCGCTAGAGCTCGATCCACGTTCGGCCGGCGCCGTTCCCTCGACGAAAGGTTCGCTCTGACCGCTGCGGGTTCTGGTTTCGGTTCGAGGCCTTCGGTTCGGGCAGACAGCTGGCTATGAAAACGGTGGCGGTCGTGGACTATGGCATGGGAAACCTGCGCTCGGTCGCGCAGGCGGTCTTGCATGTGGCGCGGGGCAGCGGTTTTGAGGTGGTCGTCACGGCCCGCCCGCACGACGTGCGCGCGGCCGATCGCGTGGTGCTGCCCGGACAGGGCGCCATGCCCGACTGCATGCGTGAATTGCGAGACTCCGGGCTGCAGGAGTCCGTGCTCCAGGCCGCGGCAAGCAAGCCCCTGTTCGGGGTCTGCGTGGGCATGCAGATGCTTCTCGATCGCAGCCACGAAGGTCCGACCGACGGGCTGGGGCTGATCCGCGGCGAAGTGCTCAAGTTCGAGCTGGCCGGCCGCTTCCAGCCCGACGGCAGCCGCTACAAGGTTCCGCAAATGGGATGGAACCAGGTCTGGCAGATCCCGCGGCCCTTCCAGGGCTCGGGAAACGAGGCGCGCCCGCATCCCCTGTGGCACGGGGTGCCTGACGGCAGCTACTTCTATTTCGTGCACAGCTACTATGCCCGCCCGTCGGATATGCGCCACAGCGTAGGGGAAGCCGATTACGGCACGCGCTTTACCGCCGCGATTGCACGCGATAATATTTTCGCCACCCAGTTCCACCCCGAGAAAAGCGCAGACCAAGGCCTGGCCCTCTACCGAAACTTCCTCCAATGGAATCCCTGACGCCCAAGGACGAGGCATGCGGCCCGCCGGGCCGCCTCGTCATCCTTCCTTATGCTCCTCATTCCCGCGATTGACCTCAAAGACGGCCACTGCGTGCGCCTCAAGCAAGGCCACATGGACCAGGCCACCACTTTTGGCGAGGACCCCGCAGCCATGGCGCGCAGCTGGCTCGCCAAGGGCGCGCGGCGGCTGCATCTGGTGGACTTGAACGGGGCCTTCGCCGGCAAGCCGCAGAACCTGGCCGCCATCAAGTCCATCCTCAAGGCGGTGGGCGACGACATCCCGGTGCAACTGGGGGGAGGCATCCGCGACCTGGACACGATCGAAACCTACATCGATGGCGGCCTGCGCTACGTCATCATCGGCACCGCAGCCGTGAAGAATCCCGGCTTCCTCAAGGACGCCTGCACGGCTTTCGGCGGCCACATCATCGTCGGACTGGACGCCAAGGACGGCAAGGTTGCCACCGACGGCTGGAGCAAGCTGACCGGCCACGAGGTGGTCGACCTGGCGCGCAAGTTCGAGGACTGGGGCGTGGAATCCATCGTGTACACCGACATCGGCCGCGACGGCATGCTCACCGGCATCAACGTCGAAGCCACGGTCAAACTGGCGCAGGCCCTGCATATCCCGGTGATCGCCTCGGGCGGCCTGTCGAGCATCGCCGACATCGAAAGGCTGTGCGCCGTCGAGGAAGAGGGCGTTGAAGGCGTCATCTGCGGGCGGGCCATCTACTCGGGCGACCTCGATTTCGTCAAGGCCCAGGCCAAGGCCGACGAACTCAACGGACGTTGAGCTTGAAGGGGTTGAGCGTCGGAGTCCCCCTCGCCCAGCGCTCGACACCCAACGCCCAACGCTGAACCTCTTCCCTCCCATGCTCGCCAAACGAATCATCCCCTGCCTGGACGTGACCGGAGGGCGCGTGGTCAAAGGCGTGAACTTCGTGGAACTGCGCGATGCGGGCGACCCGGTGGAGATCGCGGCGCGCTACAACGAGCAGGGCGCCGATGAACTCACCTTCCTGGACATCACGGCCACCAGCGACGCCCGCGACCTGATCCTGCACATCATCGAAGGCGTGGCCTCCCAGGTGTTCATTCCGCTCACTGTCGGCGGCGGCGTGCGAACCGTGGAGGACGTGCGCCGCCTGCTCAATGCGGGCGCCGACAAGACCAGCTTCAACTCGGCCGCAATCGCCGACCCGGATGTGATTTCCGCCGCCTCCGCCAAGTACGGCGCCCAATGCATCGTGGTGGCAATCGATGCCAAGCGCCGCGGGCCGGAGGAAGCCGCCGCGCGTGGCCCGGGCTGGGATGTCTACAGCCACGGCGGGCGCAGGAACACCGGCCTGGATGCAGTGCAATGGGCCATGGAAATGACCCGGCGTGGCGCCGGCGAAATCCTGCTGACCAGCATGGATCGCGACGGTACCAAGGCCGGGTTCGACCTCGAGCTCACCCGTGCCGTGAGCGACGCGGTCAGCGTACCGGTGATCGCCTCGGGCGGCGTGGGCAACCTGGACCACCTCGCCGACGGTATCCAGCGCGGCGGCGCCGACGCCGTGCTGGCAGCCAGCATCTTTCACTACGGCGAGTACACCGTGGCCCAGGCCAAGGCCCGGATGGCACAGCGCGGAATTCCAGTGCGGCTGTGACCGGCCCGGCCGGCCAGCCCCAGCCGCCGCCATCCGTCACAATAAGGGCCATGGAATGGCTCGATCAAGTCAAATGGGATGCCCAGGGCCTTGTCCCCGTGATCGCCCAGGAGGTCGGCAGCAACGACGTGCTGATGTTCGCCTGGATGGACCGTGACGCGCTGCGCAAGACCGCCGAACTCGGGCGCGCCGTGTACTTCAGCCGCTCGCGTGGCAAGCTCTGGTTCAAGGGCGAGGAGTCCGGGCACGTGCAATCGGTGCATGAAATCCGCATGGACTGCGACAACGACGTGCTGCTGCTGAAAGTGACGCAGCTCGGGCACGAGCCCCCGATTGCCTGCCACACGGGCCGTCACAGCTGTTTCTTCCATCTTTACCGGGACGGGGCCTGGCAGGTCGCCGAGCCGGTCCTGGAAGACCCCGCATCCATCTACAAGCGATGAAGCCATGAGTTCCAACGACTCCCTTGCCCGGCTGGCGGCCGTCATCGAAAGCCGCAAGCCCGCCAATGGCGGAAAGCCGGAGTCGAGCTACGTGGCGCGGCTGTTGCATCGGGGCCCGGACGCTTTCCTGAAAAAGATCGGCGAAGAGGCGACCGAGGTCGTCATGGCGGCCAAGGACGCGGAGCAGGGCGGCGACCGGCAGAAGCTGGTCAGCGAAGTGGCCGACCTGTGGTTCCACACGATGATCGCGTTGGCCCACTACGGGCTCCAGCCGGCGGATGTGATCGCCGAACTGGAACGGCGCGAGGGCACCAGCGGCATCGAGGAGAAGGCGCTGCGCCAGGCGCAACAGCGCGAAGGCGCGGGGGATTGAGGAGGCTCAGTATGTCTGAAACCGATTTTGCGGCGTTCGAGGCCAAGACGCCGAACGACCGCAGCGTGATGCATGTGCTGTACGGCCTTCACACGGTCGCCTGGGCCAGCATGGGGACCCTGGCCGTGATCGCGCTGATTGTCAACTACATCAAGCGTGCCGATGAGCAGGATGCGCTCTACGTCAGCCACCACAACTACATGATTGCCACATTCTGGTGGACGGTGCTGTGGCTGGTCGTCACCGCGCCGCTCTGGCTGCTGCTGTTCTTTCCCGGTGCCATCGCTTACACCATCGTCGGGCTGTGGTACCTGTACCGCTGCCTGCGGGGCTGGCTGCGCTTCAACGACAGCCGGCCGCCGGTCTGAACTTTTTCCATGCCCGAGCCTATGAGCGCTGCCGATTCCGATTCCGACTGCATTTTCTGCAAGATCGCCGCGGGCAAGATTCCCTCGCGCAAGGTCTACGAAGACGAGGAAATCCTCGCTTTCCACGACATCCATCCATGGGCGCCCGTGCACTTCCTGATGGTTCCGAAGGCGCACATTCCTTCGCTGGCGCAGGTGGGCGCCGGGCATGCCGGCATGCTCGGCCGCATGATGACCCTGGCGCCGAAGCTGGCCCTGCAGGAAGGCTGCCGCCCTTATCCGCAGGGAGGTTACCGCGTGGTGATCAACACCGGAGCCGACGGCGGGCAGGAGGTCCAGCACCTGCACATCCACGTGTTCGGCGGGCCGCGGCCCTGGCTCAAGGGCTGACGCGTCCATGGGCCGTGTCAGGGGCTGAACTTCCCCTGCACGACTAGAATCCACCCGTTGTACAGGAGTAAACATGTACCGGCACGTTCACATTCTTTCACTGCCCTTTGCGGGGGCGCATGCCTGGCTCGACACGGCTCGGCAGGAGGCATAACCATGGGTTCGTTTTCAATTTGGCACTGGCTGGTCGTTCTGTTGATCATCGTGCTGATTTTCGGCACCAAGAAGCTCAAGAACATCGGCTCCGACCTCGGCGGCGCCGTCAAGGGGTTCAAGGACGGCATGCGGGAGGGCTCCGCCCCGGAAACACCGGTGCCTCCGGCGGGCCAGGTGACGGCGGCGCAGCCGGGCTCCGAGAAGACCACGATCGACGTGGAAGCCAGAAACAAGTCCTGAAGGATGTTCGAGTCCACGTTGGTCCCTCGCGCTTGCCGTTCTGCCCAGTGGGGGAGCGCATTGCGCTTGCGGGCGGCGCGGCCGGCGGAATGAAATCGTGATCGACCTCGGCATAGAAAAAATGCTGGTGATCGGCGCCGTCGCGCTGGTCTTCATCGGTCCTGAGAAGCTGCCGCGGGTGGCACGGACCGTCGGCACGCTGCTGGGCAAGGCGCAGCGTTATGTGGCCGACGTGAAGGCCGAGGTCAACCGCTCGATGGAGCTGGACGAGCTCAGGAAAATGAAGGACACGGTGGAGACGGCGGCGCGCGACGTGGAGGGCTCCATCCGGTCCACGGCGGGCGAGTTCGAGAAGCAGTGGTCGGAGGCGACCTCCACCGCGCAGACGGCGCTGAGCGAGCCGCCGTCGTTTCCCGAGTACCGGCACCCGAAAAAGAAATGGCGCATCAAGCAGGGTGCGACACCCGGCTGGTACAAGGCACGCAACGGTATCCGCACCAAGGCGCTGTCCGGCGCGGCCCGGGTTGCCCGCTATCGCCCGCAAAAATTCAACTGATGCCAGATCCCAACAAAGAAGACGAGCTCGCCGGCACGGAGCAGCCGTTTGTCGCCCATCTGGTGGAGCTGCGCGACCGGCTCATCAAGGCCGTCATCGCCGTGGGTGTGGTGGCGGTGGTGCTGTTCCTGTACCCCGGGCCGGCGGCGCTCTACGACCTCATGGCCGCGCCGCTGGTGGCGCACCTGCCCAAAGGCGCCACGCTGATCGCCACGTCGGTGATTTCGCCCTTCCTGGTGCCGCTCAAGATCCTGCTGATGGCGGCATTCCTGGTGGCCCTGCCGGTGGTGCTGTACCAGGCCTGGGCGTTCGTCGCGCCGGGCCTGTACTCGCACGAGAAAAAGCTGGTGCTGCCCCTGGTGGTGTCCAGCACCGTGCTGTTTTTCGTCGGCGTGGCGTTCTGCTACTTTTTCGTGTTCGGGCAGGTGTTCTCGTTCATTCAGAGCTTCGCGCCCAAGAGCATCACGGCCGCGCCGGACATCGAGGCCTACCTGAGCTTCGTCCTGACGATGTTCCTGGCGTTCGGGCTCGCGTTCGAAGTGCCGATCGTCGTGATCGTGCTGGCGCGCATGGGCTTCGTGAGCATCCAGAAGCTCAAGGAGTTCCGCTCCTATTTCATCGTGCTGGCGTTCATCATCGCCGCCGTCATCACCCCGCCCGACGTGGTGTCCCAGCTGGCGCTGGCCGTTCCGATGTGCCTGCTGTACGAAGCCGGCATCTGGGCCGCGCAAGTGTTCATCAAGCACACCAAGGCGCCCGAAGAGGAAGCGGCGGCAGCCGATTCCTGAAGCGGCCTGGCTAGCGCTGCGGCAGTCTTTGCGGCCTCGGCCGCAGGCCGGGCGTCACGCTCAGCTCCACCGCGTCGTCGTGCCGCAGCACCCGGAAGCCGGCGGGCGTGCCGGGCTTGAGGGCAGCCACGTTGGACAGCAGCTCCGAGACATTGGCGATCTGCTTGCCCGCCACTTCGACGATGACATCGCCGGGCCGGATGCCGGCCTGGGCGGCCGGCCCGTTCTGCAGCACCCCGGTGATGAGCACCCCGCGTTTGGCCTTGACTCCGAACGTGACCATCAATTCCGGCGACAGGTCGGCCGGCTCGACGCCGATCCAGCCGCGCCGCACGACGCCTTCCTTGACGATGCCTTCGAGCACCAGCCTGGCGGTGGAGACGGGGATCGCGAAGCCGATGCCCATGTTGCCGCCCGATCGGGAATAGATCGCCGTGTTGATGCCCATCAGATTGCCGTTCACGTCGACCAGCGCGCCGCCGGAGTTGCCGGGGTTGATGGCCGCGTCGGTCTGGATGAAGTTCTCGAACGTGTTGATCCCCAGCTGGTTGCGCCCCAGCGCGCTGACGATGCCGCTGGTGACCGTCTGGCCGACACCGAAGGGATTGCCGATGGCCAGCACCTGGTCGCCCACCTGCAGCGCATCGGAATTGCCCAAGGTGATGACCGGCAGCCGGTCCAGCGACACCTTCAGGATCGCCAGGTCGGTGTCGGGGTCGGTGCCGATCACCTTGGCCCGGGACCGGCGGCTGTCGTTGAGCACCACCTCGATCTCGTCGGCGCCCTCGACCACATGGTTGTTGGTCAGGATATAGCCGTCGGCGCTGATGATCACGCCACTGCCCAGGCCGGCCTGCGGCATGCCGCCCTGGTCGCCGAAGAAAAAGCGGAACCAGGGGTCGTTCGCGCTGGGATGGCGCGACGCTGCCTTGCTCGTGTTGATGCTGACCACGGCCGCGGAAGCGCGCTGGGCGGCCATCCGCAAGCTGCCGGGCGGCGGCGGGCCCGAGGCGGGAGCGGGGGCTTCGACCAGGGGCACGCCCTGGCTGATGGTCATGCCGGAGCGGCCGAGCCATTCGGGCTTGAGCGTCGCCACCACGAAAAAAGCCGCGAGCAGGACGGTGACAGCTTGGGAAAAGAACAGCCAATAGCGACGCATGATCGGCTCGGAAAGCACGGAGTTTGTTTCTCGTAAGTGTAGACGGGCGCGCGCGTCCGCGCGGCGACGGCGGCCATGGCACCCGAAAATTCAGTGCTACAGCGCGTGCGGCACCAGATGGGCATGGCCGTGGCGGCGCGGCCCGAGGTTGGCGTGCTCGACCGGAACCACTTCACCGGTGGCCGGATCGAGCATGGCCGCGCGCGAGCGCATGCCGCGCGCGGCCTCCGCTATGCGCTGGGCGTCGTGCAGGATGTCCTCCACCGCCGCGGGCCCGCGCGACAGGTGGACCACCCCGACGCCGACGTCGGCCTTGAGCTCGATCCGCTCGCCCGACGGCCCCGTCACCTCGATCGGACGGCGCAAGCTGGTCGCGACCCGCAATCCCAGGGTGCGCAGCCACGGCGGCGACTGGATGGTTTCCACCAGGGAAACGAAGCAGCGGTCGTAATAGCGGCCGACCGGATTGATCACGCCCACCTGGCGCTGGATGCGGCTGGCGATGCAGATGAACATCTCGTTGACCCCGGCCGTCCCGGCCAGCGCCGCGATGCGCTCGACGTCGAACACCAGGATCGCCAGTACGGCGCCGTCGCGGCGGGTGCGGCCGCGCCGGCGCTGCGCATTGACCAGTTTTCGAACCAGGCTGATGCCGCTGTAGAGCTTGGTGACGGGATCGAGCTGCGACGGCATCACGCCCTCGCGCCGGGCGCGCCATTCGTGGCGGTCCCGCCGCCACAGCACGAAGCCGGTGAGGGCATTGCACAGGGCGGCGCACAGCGCGAACGCGGCGTGCAGGGGCACGCCGATCCCCGGCAGGTGCATGGCGATGGCGTACATGCCGCCGATGGCCGGCAGTGTGAGCAGGCAGCCTGTGGCCATCACCGGAGCCAGCCGGTCGCCCATGAGCCAGGCGCGAACCGTCAGCCACAACGTCAAGGTGCCGCCCAGCAGTGCAATGGCGCCGGCCGCCGGTATCTGCTGTTGCTCGGGCAGGGCCAGGCAAGCCAGGCCGGCCAGCGGCAGCAACACGGCGGAAGCGCGCAGCGCGCAAGCCATCACGCGGTCGCGCTGGGCGGCGTTGAGCCAGCCGCGAATCCAGAAATTCGAGAGACCGACGCACACCGGTCCGGCAAGAACCTGGGCGAATTGCAGCAGCCGGCTTTCGACGCGGGGCCACAGCTGCGCGGCGACGCCGCTGAGGATCAGTACCAGCAGGAACACGGTGCCGTGATAGGCCAGCCCCTGGAGCTGTGACAGGCTCGGCCGCACGATCAGGTCCGCCAACCGGGCCAACGCCACGGCCGCGACGGCCCCGAGCGCCATGCTCCAGATCGCCAGCTCGTGGGCAGTCATGGTCCCTCCTTTGCAAACGAATTTATTATCGCGAGACTGCTCTGGCGAAGGATATGGGGAGGTACCCTAGGGCGCCGGGTGCCGGATGCCTTGCTTGGCCGACAATCGCCTTTCGAGAGGATTGATCACCCGCATGCCCACCGCGCAGCAGCTCCTGCAGTTTTTCGACGGCTTGCTCCAGCCCGAACGTTTCAAGGACTACGGGCCCAACGGCCTTCAGGTGGAGGGCCGCGAGCAGGTGCGGCGGCTGGTTTCGGGCGTCACGGCCAGCCGGGCGCTGATCGAGGCTGCCGTCGAGGCGCGGGCCGACGCGATCTTTGTGCACCACGGGTTGTTCTGGCGTGGCCAGGACGGCCGCATCACGGGCTGGTTGAAACAGCGCCTGGCTCTCTTGCTCAAGCACGACATCAACCTCTTTGCCTATCACTTGCCGTTGGACGGCCATCCGGAGCTGGGCAACAATGCCCAGTTCGGAAACCACCTGGATCTGCAAACCAGTGCGCGCTTCGGCGACCAGGAACTCGGGTTTCTCGGGCTGCGCCGCGACGGCGGCAGCTTCGCCGGTGCGCGGGAGCTGGCATCGCACCTGGAAAAACGGCTGGGCCGGCGCGCCACTTGGGTCGAAGCCGCGCAACGGCCGATTCGCCATATTGCCTGGTGCACGGGCGGCGCCCAGGGCTATTTCGAGGCGGCGATCGCCGCCGGGGCCGATGCTTTCATCACCGGCGAGATTTCCGAGCCGCAGGCGCACTACGCGCGCGAATGCGGCGTGGCCTTCCTGGCCTGCGGCCATCATGCGAGCGAGCGCTTCGGCGCACCCGCCGTCGCCGGCCATGCCGCGGCCCAATTGGGCCTCGAGCATCGTTTCATCGAGATCGACAACCCCGCATGATCGCGGCGCAATCCACGAAACCGCTGGTCGTCACCATGGGCGACGCCGCCGGCATTGGCCCGGAGATCGTCGCCAAGGCGTTCAGGGACGCGCCAGAGGTCACGCGCGCGTGCTTCGTGGCCGGCGACCTGGCTGTCATGCGGCGCGCCGCGCAAGCCATTCGCGGCGGCCGGCAAGTCGAATTGCCCGTCGCTGTCATCGATTCGGCGCTTGAGGCCTTGTCGGTTCCGCCGCGATGCGTCCCGGTGCTGCAGACGGCCGCCCTTGCCGCGCCGCCGGCGTGGGGCGAAGTCAGCGCCGCTGCCGGACAGGCGGCCGCCCAGTGCGTGGTCTGGGCGGCGCGAGCCGCACTGCAAGGCGAAGTCGCCGCACTCGTGACGGCCCCTTTGCACAAGGAAGCGCTGGCGCTGGCCGGCCTGAAGTTCCCTGGTCACACGGAGCTGCTGCAGGCCGAGGCCGCCCGCTGGCTGGGACAGAGCGTGGCGCAGGTGCCGGTGCGCATGATGCTGGCCAATGACGAGTTGCGCACGGTACTCGTGAGCATTCACGTCTCGCTGCGCGATGCGCTGGCGGCCGTCACCGCCGACAACGTGCTGCAGACCTTGCGCATCACGCACGCGGCGATGCGGCGCTCACTCGGGCGGGCGCCGCACATCGGCGTGGCGGGGCTCAATCCGCATGCGGGCGAAGGCGGGCTGTTCGGGCGCGAGGAGATCGACGCCATCGTGCCCGCGGTCCAGGCCGCCCGCGCCGAGGGGATGCACGTGAGCGGCCCGTTCGCGCCGGATACGGTCTTCATGCGCGCACGGTCGGTGGCCGGACGTCCCGGCGAGTTCGACGTGGTCGTCGCGATGTACCACGATCAGGGCCTGATCCCGGTGAAGTACCTCGGCGTCGACAAAGGAGTGAACGTCACATTGGGACTGCCGCTGGTGCGAACCAGCCCCGACCATGGCACCGCCTTCGACATCGCGGGCACGGGGCGCGCCGACGCCTCCAGCCTCATCGAGGCCATCCGTGCCGCCCGCCGGCTGAGCGCCGGCTAGGGCCTGTTCACACACTATTTTTGCCAGATGCGTTGCGATCAGAAGGGGTCAGCCGTTAGGCGCGGAACACGGCCTGGGTTGCACACCCAGCCGTGTTCCGTAACGACGCGGATGGCCCATTCTGATTGCAACCCGAAGGGAGCGGGGTGAGAACCGCGCCACTCCGCGTTGCGCTCCTAGGCAAGGCGGCCAGCCTTGCCGTCGTCACGCGCCTTGATTGGCGCGGTTCTCACCCCACTCGCACTGGCAAAAATAGTGTGAACAGGCCCTAGCCGCTATTTGCGCGCCGGCAATCCATGGCGCTCGCGGAAGGCCGCCCACCACACGCGTGACC
>DATMBW010000147.1:0-18762 GCA_035559095.1 Ramlibacter sp. | reverse complement strand
TCGGGCTTGACCTCGAAGTAGCAGATCTCCTGCGGCCCGACGACGACGTTCGGTCCTTTTTCGCAGTAGCCATGGCAGCCGGTGACGCGGACCTCGACGCCGCTGTCCGCACCCCGTCTTACGACTTCAGCCTGGAAGGCGTTGGCGACCCGCAAGGAGTCGAGGCCGTGGCACGCCGCGCCGGCGCAGACCGAGATGCAGGGTTTGGCCGCATCGCGGGAGGAGAGGATGCGCGCGCGAAGCTGTTCCAGTTCGGCGGCCGATTGAAGCCTGGTCATGGTGTGCCGTCCCCTACTGATATTCCTTGAGTACGTCCTCGACCTTGGCGGGCGTCATGCGGGCGTGATGCTTCCCGTTGACGATCACCTCGGGCCCCAGGCTGCAAGTGCCCAGGCAAGCCCCGGACTGCAGGCTGAAGCGCCAGTTGGCGTCGGTCTCACCCGCCTTGATCCCGGTGGCCCTTTCCACCGCCGCCATCAGCTCCTTCGCGCCGCGAAGGTGGCAGGAGATGCCGTTGCACACGTGCACCTCGTTGCGGCCCTTGGGCGTCAGGCTGAAGGTCTTGTACATGGTCGCGATGCGCAGGACCCGGCTGAACGGGATCTCGAGCGCTTCGGCGACCTTGTGCAGCACGTCGCGCGGCAGCCAGTGGTTCTCGTGCTGGATCTCCATCAACACGTGAATCAGGTTGCCGCCCTTGCCGCGGTATTTTTCGATGATCTGGTCTATCTTGGCGCTGTCCATGGTGTCCGATCCGTTTTTCAATGAAAAGCCGCGGCGCTCAGACCGCAGCCACCAGCGACTGGCCGGCTTCGAACTTGACCAGTCCCCGCTCGGTAAGATGCTGCAGGTGCCGCGCTACTTCGGACGCTTCCAGGTCCAGGCTGCCGGAAATCTCGCCCGCCGCCACCGGTTTCTTGCGCAGAAACCCCATGATTCGGCTCATCACCAGCTTGTCCAGGATCAGTTCGTTGAACAGCCCGTCGAAGTCCGGGCTGCCGAAGTATTTGCGGTAGCCTTCCTCGGTCCTCTCGGGGACCCTGAACCTTTCCCGCTCCACCAGCTTGATGTACGGGACGAGCTCCTCGGCGGTTTGCATCCGGGACGAAATCTCGGCCACTGGCAGGCCTTCGGACGAGCCCAGCGGGCCCAGGCTCTTCACCTTCGCCGAAAGGTCGTTCATGACTTCGGCGAAGCGGATGCCTTCGCCGGCGGACACCCATTCCAGGCGCAGGCGGTCCGGGTTGACGCCCATCTTCTCCAGGATGCGCTTGGCCATCAGGACGTTACCCATCGCGTCGTAGTTGCCCTCGGGGTTGTAGTGGCAGTCGTTCAGGTGACAGCCCCCGATGAACACGCCATCGGCCTTTTTCGCGAAGGCGCGGAAGATGAACGCCAGGTCGACCCGGCCCGAGCACATCAGGCGGATCACGCGCAGATGCGGCGGATACTGGAAGCGGGATACCCCCGCGAGGTCGGCCCCGCCGTAGCAGCACCAGTTGCACAGGAACCCGATGATGGTCGGCTTGAATTCGGATGCGGTTGCCATAACTTCAGTCGCTTTCTTCAACCCGCGAGGGCCGCGTCGATCTGGCCGAACACTTCGCCGTCGGTGTAGTGCTTCAGGAACACCGCGCCGGTCGGGCACTTCGCGTTGCAGAGGCCATCCCCCTTGCACAGCACGGCGTTGATGGAGGCCTTCTTGCCGCGCGGCGTGTCGTGGAACTCGATCGCGTTGTACGTGCAGGCGGTAATGCAGGCGCCGCACGAGACGCAGCTGTCTTCGTTGATCTCGCAGACCGAGCCCGAGGCGACCACGGTGTCGTGCGTGAGCAGCGTGAGAGCGCGGCCGGCCGCGCCGTACGCCTGGCTGATCACTTCCGACAGGTGCTTGGGATACTGGGCCGTGCCGCACAGGTACACGCCTTCCGCGGCGAAATCGACCGGCCGCAGTTTCGCGTGCGCTTCCTGGAAGAAGCCGTCCGGGCTGAGCGGCACCTTGAACAGGCGGGCCGTATCCTCGCTGCCGGCCGACGGGATCACTGCGGCCGCCAGGACGACGTTGTCGGCGTCCAGCGCGAGCTTCTTGCCCAGGATCGGGTCGGTCACCGTCACCCTCAAGACACTGCGCCCGCTTTCCTCGGCGGCTTCGATGGTGGGCTTGTCCTCGGGTTCGTAGCGGATGAACCGGACGTCCTTGCCCGCGGCTTCGCGGTAGTAGTCTTCCTTGAACCCGTAGGTTCTCATGTCGCGGAAGAGCACGTAGACGTCCATGTCCTTGTTGGCGGACTTGAGCTTCAGCGCGTTCTTCATCGCGCCGCTGCAGCAGACGCGGGAACAGTAGTTGCGGTCCGGCTGCCGGCAGCCGACGCACTGGATCATGACCAGGCTCTGCGCGTTGCGGACCTGTTCGTCGCCGGTGGCGATCTTGGCCTCCAGCTCAAGCTGGGTCATCACACGCGAATCCTGGCCGTACAGGTATTCGGTCGGCTTGTACTCGTCGGCGCCGGTGGCGATGATGGCCGCCCCGTGTTTGATTTCGTGCAGCACCCGTCCCTTGGACTTGACCTTGGTCACGAAATTGCCCACGTAGCCGGAAACCTCCATGATGGTCGCGTTGGTGATGACCCGGACCAGCTGGTGCCGGTAGGTCCGCTTCATCAGGTCCTTCAGCCAGGCCTGCACGTCCACGCCTTCGGCGGTGTAGTGGATGCGGCGCGCCATGCCCCCCAGTTCTGAGGCCTTCTCGATGAGATAGGTCTGGAACCCCTGTTCGGCCAGCGTGAGGGCGCTGGTCATGCCGGCCACGCCGCCTCCGACCACGAGCGCGGCCTTGTTCACCGGCAAGGCGAATTCGTTGAGCGGCTGGAGCAGGGAGGCCCGTGCCACCGACATGCGCACGATGTCCTTGGCCTTCTTCGTGGCGTCGGCATGCTCCTTGGAATGGACCCACGAGCAGTGTTCGCGGATGTTCGCCATGTCGAAGAAATACTGGTTGATGCCCGCCTCGCGCAGCGTGTCGCGGAAGAGCGGCTCGTGGGTCCGGGGCGTGCAGGCCGCAACCACGACGCGGTTCAGGCCCAGGTCGCGAACGGTGTCGCCGATCGCCTTGGCGGTGTTGGTGGCGCAGGCGAAGAGGCTCTCTTCCACATGGACGACATTGGGCAGGGTGCGGGAGTATTCGGCGACCCCGGGCACGTCCACCACGCGGCCGATGTTGGCGCCGCACTTGCAGACGAACACGCCGACCTTCGCTTCCTCCTGGCTGACGTCCCTTTCGGGCGGGTACACCCGCTCATTGCTCAGGCGCCCGCGCCGCGCTTTCAGCAGCTGGCCGGACAGCGCGCCGGCCGCGCTGGCGGTCATCACGGCTTCGGGGATGTCCATCGGCCCGCGGAACGCGCCGCTGATGAAAACCCCCGGACGCGTGGTCTCGATCGGGTTCACCGGGTTGGTCTTGCAGAAGCCCTGCGGCCCCAGCTCGACGCCGAACATCTGCGAAAACCGCTTCGCGTCGCGCGGCGGGTTCAAGCCCACGGAGAGGACCACCAGCTCGAAATCGTCTTCCTTGACTCCGCCATCGTTCGTGGCATAGCGGATCCTGACGTTCTTCGTGACCGGATCTTCCCCGGCCACCGAGACGTAGCTGCGGATGAAATGCACGTCGGGCAGTTTCTCCGCGCGCTGGTAGAAGCGCTCGAAGTCCTTGCCATACGACCGGATGTCGTTGTGGAAGATCGTCGCGTGCATCTCCGGCAGGTGGTCCTTGGCCAGGATCACCTGCTTCTGCGTGTACGAGCAGCACACCGCCGAGCAATATGTGTTGCCGCCGGGATTGATCTGCCTGGAGCCGACGCAGTGGATCCACGCGATCTTGTGCGGATGCGACTTGTCCGACGGACGCAGGATCTGGCCCTCGTGCGGGCCGGTGGCGCACAGCAGCCGCTCGAAGTCCAGGCTGGTGACCACGTTCTCGTAAGTGCCGTAGCCGTAATCGCCGCGCACCTTCGGGTCGAACGTCTCGAACCCAGGCGAGAGCACGATGGCCCCCACATTGATCTCGACCTTCTCGGGTGTCTGGTTGAAGTTGATCGCGTCGTTCTCGCACACGCCCTTGCAGATCGAGCAGGTCTTGTCCTTCAGGTACAGGCAGGTGTCGTCGATGTAGGTGACCAGCGGCACCGCCTGCGAGAAGTAGATGTGCACGGCTTTGTTCAACGACAGGTTCTGGTTGAACGGGTCCGGAATCTTGACCGGGCAGTACTCGACGCAGACGGTGCAGCCGGTGCACTTGTCTTCGTCGATATACCGGGGTTTCTTGGTCAGCGTGACATTGAAGTTGCCGGCCGATCCTTCGACGTTGGCAACCTCGGTGTAGGTCATCAGCTCGATGTTGGGATGCCGGTCGCACTCGATGAACTTCGGTGACTCGATGCACATCGAGCAGTCGTTGGTCGGGAAGGTCTTGTCCAGCTGGGCCATCTTCCCACCGATGGTGGGCGTCTTTTCCACCAGGTAGACCTTGTAGCCGGCGGTGGCGAGGTCCAGCGCCGCCTGGATGCCGCTGATGCCGCCGCCGACGACCATGACGTCGCCCCGCTGATCGTCGTCCGGCCGGAGCGAATGCCGGCTGACCGTCTCGTGTACGTGTTTTTCAGTGTGTGCCACGGCTTGATTCCTTGACTGCGGCCGCCTACAGGGCTTCCCGGATGACTTCGGTGATGTCCTTCACCTCGATCGCGTCACCGCCCGGCACGTTCAGCCGGCTGTCCTCGAAGTTGGTGATGCAGTACGGGCAGGAGGTCACCAGGACCTGCGCTCCGACGCCCATCGCCTGGCCGAGCCTCAGGTCCGAGAAGCGTTCGCCCTTGGGCGTTTCCATCCAGATGCGGCCGCCCCCGCCGCCGCAGCAGAAGCTGTCCTTGCGGGACTCGGCCATCTCGTTGAGTTTCAGGCCGGGCACGCTCTTCAGCGCTTCGCGCGGCTCGTCGTACACGCCGTTGTGCCGCCCCAGATAGCAGGGGTCGTGGTAGGTGACCGTCTTGGCCACTTCCGTTTTCAGTTCGAGCCTTCCCTGCGCGATCAGGCTGTGCAGCAGCTGCGAGATGTGCACCACCTCGAAATGCACCATGAACTCGGGGTATTCGTTGGTGTAGCTGTGGTAGCAGTGGGGCGAGGACACCAGGACCTTCTTCACCCCGCGCTCGATCAAGGCGCTGATGTTCTGCCGCGCCAGGGTCTTGAACAGCGCCTCGTCGCCGGTCTTGCGGATGCTTTCGCCGCAGCAGCTTTCCTGCGTTCCCAGGATGCCGAACTCCACGCCCGCCTTGTTCAGGATCTCGGCGGTGGCGCGGGCGATCTTCTTGGCGCGCGGGTCGTACGAGAGGTAGCAGCCCGGCAGGTAGAGGAACTCCATGCCCTCGGTGAACTCCTTCACGCCGAGGCCCTCGGCCCACTTCACGCGCTTGGCGCGGTCCTCGCCGAACGGGTTGCCCTCGGCGCGCAGATTCGCCGCCACGGTGCGGATCGGCTGCACGGCGTGCGGGAAAACATCGTACTCCGTTGCGATCCGGCGCAGTGCCACGCCCGACTCGATCTGCTTGACCCCGCGCGGGCAGGCCTGCGGGCACTTGCCGCAAGTGGTGCACCGCCAGATGTCCTCGCTCTCGATTTCGGTCAGTCCGAAGGTCGCTTCGCGCACCAGCTTGCGCATGCTGAACGGGCGCACCCGGTTCCTGGGGCACACCGTGTCGCACATGCCGCACTGGTAGCAATACTTGAACGCATCGCCGCCGCTTGCCTTGATGGCGTCGGCGATCTCCTTGAGGGGCGCAACTGTCTCCATCTTCGTTCCCGGCCTTTGTAGTGGGGCGCTGCGCGCCTAGGATTTCGACATGCGCGTGACCGCGTCCAGCACCTGCTGCAACCCATGCTTGTCGATGAGCGCCTCGATGCCGATCTCGATTTCGGCCGGTGCCGGTTCCGGCTCGTCGACCTCCTCCTCGCGTTCCTCGTAGATCAGCACGTCGTTGATGCACCATTCGACGCACTTGGGCTTTTCCAGCGACGGATCGTCCTCGCACATGTCGCATTTCAGCGGCAGGCCCGAATCGGGCTCCTTGAACAGGTCGCGCGAGGGGCAGGACGCGCGGCAGAAGTCGCACTCGTCGTACTTCTTGCCGTTGATGATGTAGGTGTCCCGGCCGGTGCATTCCGACGCCGTGTACTCGCCGGCGTAAACGGGCAGGTAGATATCGCGCAACGGCTCGCGCACCACCCGGATGCGCGAGCGGGCGGGGTTATTGCTGCTGTAGCGCGGCTTAGCGTGCCACAGCGAGCAGATGACCTCGCAGGCGCGGCAGCCGTTGCACTTGTCGGCGTCGATCGTGATCGTCTTGATCTTCTTCTTAATCTTGGCCATGGCTGATGATCCCCCGCTGTTCAAGGTCTTCGGCGACGCAATCCAGTTCAAGTTCGAGCAGCGATTCCTTCGTCGGGATGCCGTCGCTGTTCCAGCCTTTCAGCTCGTAGTAGGCATCCAGCAGCTTCTTTTCCAGGTCGGGGAAACGCTTCTTCCAGTGGTCTTCGGGCGGCTTGTCGTCGGCCCGGCGCATGCCCCTTCGGACGTTGATGGCCCGCAGCAGCGTGCGGTTTCTCGTCGCCGCCTTCCAGAGTTCGGCCTCGTCGAACTGGAAGCCCGTCCCGGCCGACACGAACTTGGGAAAGTTGTGGATGTGGTAGGGCGGCTTGAGCGGGAACGACGACAGGCCGGCGCAGATGCCGAGCGCGTCGTCGATGTAGTGCATCTTCTCTTGCCAGTCCACGATGTCGCAGCTGGCTTCGACGCTCGGATACAGCGGGTTGGAGTTTTCCCCGCGCGGCTCCCATTCCAGCAGGTACTTCTTGAACTTGTCGTCGGGCACCTGGAACCAGTCTTTGACGAACGCTTCGCGCTCTTCCATGGTCGGGAACGGCGCTTGCGGAAACTGCCCCTCGATCTGGGTGATGTTGATCTTTTCGCCGGTCGAGTACATGAGGTAGTAGACCGGGTTGAGCATGCCGAGCTTCAGCGGCAGCTGCTCGTGCTTCTTGATCGTGTTGTGGTCGAATTTTTCGGCGCCCTTGCCGATGCGCCGCGCCGCCCAGTAGACGCCGTCGGCGAGGACGTCGCCGATGCCTTCGCGCCGGACAATCCGGTCGAGCAGCCAGAAGAACCGGCCTTCGACGTCGGCCGGCATCCCCGGGAAATCCGCGTCGGTGAGGATGCCGGCTTCGAGCAGCTCGAGCGCGAAGGCCATGACCTGCGGGGTCGAGAAGCCGTCCACGCCGTACTCGGTCGCGCGCTGCGCGATCCGGAAGCCGAACTCCAGGTCCGAATACGCCGCCATGGTGTAAGTGAGCTTGGAGTAGCACTTCATCATGTACGTCGGCTGCCCCGGGACCGAGATGGTGGCCCCGCACTTCATCGGGCAGTTGTAGCAGCTGATCAGTCGCGTGCGCACGCTCTCCTGCGTAGCGCGCCACTTCTCCTCGATTTCGTGGGTCCAGAAGTCCTTGCGCCGGGTGCGCGCGTTGCCCCACATGAAGCTGGTGGTGTGCCACTGCTCGTCGTGGATCGCCATCTCCTGCGGGGAGCCGAGCCCCTGCAGGATCGCCGGGACGCCGGGGATCGGATTCTCGCCACGGAACTTGATGTACTTCAGCACGTCGTCGCACAGGCCCATGAATTCGGCCGGCCGGGCGACGTTGACGTCCTTGGTGCCGCGCACGGCGATCGCCTTGAGTCCCTTGTCGCCCATGACGGCGCCGATGCCGCCGCGGCTGGCGCTGGACCTGCCTTGCTCGATGGACGCGTAGAAGACCTTGTTCTCGCCCGCCAGGCCGATGGCGGCCACCTGGATCTCGGGGTCCTTCAGTTCCTTGCGTATGCATTCGGCCGTTTCGATGGCGCCCTTGCCGCGCAGGTGCGAGGCGTCGCGGATCTCGACCTTGTCGTTGTGGATCCAGAGATAGACCAGCTCGGGCGACTTGCCGCTGATGATGACCTTGTCGTAGCCGGCATGCTTGAGCTCCGGGGCCCAGAAGCCGCCCATCATCGAATAGGCGAGCAGCTGGGTTTGCGGCGAAAAGGTCGACACGATCGTGCGATTGCTGCCGGGCGCCGGGGTGCCGCAGAGCAGCCCCGAAGCGAAGATGAGCAGGTTGTCTTCGGAGAAAGCATCGGTCTCGGGAGGAACCCTGTCCCACAGGATCCTCGCGCTGGTGCCGAGCCCTCCGAGATGCAATTTGGTCAGTTCGAGATCGGACTCGACGCGGTCGATGCTGCCGTGGGAAAGATCAATTTCCAGGTTGAACCCTGTTTCCGCATACCGCATATGCCTTGTCCCCTCTCAATTCAACGTGTGCCGCGAGCCTTTCCTGCCCTGAATACCGGGTGGGTCAAGGCGGCGCCAAATGACCTTACAAAACGTAATGGTATTCAGGTACCATTAAGCGCATTTATCGGTTCAAGGTCAACTGATCTCCGTCAAACTTGTTTGGTTTGCCGCCTAATCTGAGCGCGCTGATCGGGTATGTACCGCACGAATCCAATCCAAAGTAGGGTTGGCAAGACCGGACCAGGACCCGACGATGAACGACGCGCGAAAACTATTGGAGCCCCGCTTTCCCGGGCTTCACGCGCGCATTGAGCAGACGCTGGTGGAATGCGAAGCGCGCTTTAACCGGCAGACCAAACAGCCGCCCTCGGAATTTCTGCTGGAGCATACGCAGCACACCGCGGCCATTGCCTGCAAGCTGGCCGTGCGCGAAGGAGTCGATCCGTTTCTACCGGTGCTGGTTGCGCTCTACCACGATGCCGGCAAATTCCATGAGGGTGAGTACCACAAGGACAGCGTGCCGGAAGAGGAGCACGCGGCGAGGATCGCCGGCTCCATGCTCGCCGAATACGGCGTGCAGCGCGCCGACATCGACGCCGTGCTGCAGGCGCTGCGTGCCCTCTACGACGACCGGCTGCCGTGCGCCGGGCCCTGCCGCATCGTGCAGGATGCGGACCGGCTCGCCAAGCTTGGCGCGTTGGGTGTGGGCGCCTTCTTCACCAAGGCAACACTGCGCGGACGCGGGCTGGCCGACGCGCTAGAGCAGTCCCTGAGCCGCGAACTGACGTACGCACTGGCCGCGCCGCGATCGATGTTTACGCAAGCCGGAAGAACGCTCGCGCGCGAGCAATCGGCGAAGACGATCGCCTTTTTCGACGACCTTCTAAGCGATCTCGAAAGCTGCGGCATCGCGGCGTTCGAACGCCGCGCACTCGTTGTCGAGGGGGATTTCCGCACCCGTGACGGCGCTTGCGTACAAAAAACCGAAGTGACGATCGTCACGCCGCGGGCCTGTCCGGTTTGCGAAGCGCCGATCGGCATCGCGCACCGGCGCGAACGTGGCGTGAAGTGCGAGACGCTCAAGGCACGCTTGGCGTGCCAAGCGTGCGACTGGGCGCGGGAAATCTCCTTCTGCCTGCCGGTTTTCGCCTGAGGCGACGCAACGCTCAGCGCACCCGCTTGTCGAACGACAGGCGCTGCGACTGTTCGAAGCGGGCGTCGTAGAAAAATCCGAGCAGCCCGAAATTCTCGCGCGCCACCGTGGTTTCCACGCGCTCCACGCCCAGCGCCTGAAGGTTCGCGAAGAGTTGCGACAACAGCGCATGACCCACGCCGCGGTGCCCGTAATCCGGGTCCACCCCGATGGTATCCAGCACCGCCACCGGCTCCACGCGGCCGTAATCGCCGAAGTCCGTGCGCGCCGTGACGAAACCCGCAGAGATGCCTTCCACTGACGTCACCAGAGAAACGCGCACGGCCGAATCGTTCATCGCCTCGTCGACCAGCTCGCGCATGTAGGCTTCGCGTTTGCGGCCGGTGATCCTCTGATCGATCCGGATGATGTCATCGAGGTCGTCGGCCTTGAGCGCGCGCACGTCGAACTTGTCGCGCGCAAGCGCCTCGAAGTCGTTTCCGGCGACCGGGCTGTAATCGACCTCGGTTGCCGAAAAGCGGGTGCGGTGCGCGGGTGCCAGAACCTTGTCACCTTCATGGGCCGTGACCGGTTCTTGCCGCACCGGGCAGTCCAGGACAATGTTGCGCGAGACCTCGAAACCCGCGGTATCGAAGAAACGCATGATCTCGTGGTCGCGCCAGGACGCGGCCGTCCGGATTGCCGGCACGCCCATGCGCTTTGCCTCGGTCTCGAGCCTGGCCAGCAGCGCCGAACCGATTCCTTGGCCTTTCTTGTCGGGCGCCACGGCGATCGCCTCCAGCAGCATTGCCGGTTCCGCCCGACCGAACTCGCCCAGCTGTTTCCGTGCCTTGATGAAGCCGACGAACTTGCCGTCCTGCTCCGCCGAAAACTGAACGTGGCGCTCGGTCTGCTCGAGGGCGGCGTTGAGCCGGCGCTGGAAATACACCTGCCGGGTGCGGCCCACGATGGCCGCGTCCAGCGCGACCACCGATTCCATATCCTCTGCTCTGGTACGGCGAAGCGAGACACGGGTAGCAGGTTCGTGCTGTGCGGGGGTTGCCAAAGTATTCTCCTTCTCGGCCAGCGACGCAGGCCTTCGGGAATTCTAGCTTGCAGACGCTGTTGCATTGACCTGAGAGTGCGACCCGTCGTCATGGGTCATGACCCGCCTGGCGACGCCGCGCAAGTCAAGGACCGGGAAGCCGGCACGGTTGCCGATAGCCGGCGCTTCGGCACCGTGTTCCCGCCGGCGCCTGCGCCGACCTGGAGAGTCCCGCGCAGGCTGGGCGCGTTTGCGCCAGCCCTTCTCGGGAAAATGGGCCCGACCACCGCCGATCGGGCGCGATCAACTTCGATGTCGTGCTCGAAGGGAGCGCCTGGCAAGCGCGAAGATGACGAAAGGGTTGATTTAACTCAACAATATCAGCCGAAAGCAGTAGCGCGGCCATCCGGAACAGCCTAACCTGCGAGGGCGAAATCAGAGAAGTTCCGGCAGAACTGTCGATACGGCGAATTTGCTTGACGAATCGTTACCAACTAGTTGATTTTGCTCCGTTGTTTTCCGTTAACTAGGTCACGTTCCCGACTTGCCGTTTTCGAACTCTGCGCATAACTTCTCGTCAGGACCACCAATTTGTTGCCGCAGGGGACAAAAAGTACATGATGCGTTGGCTGAAACCTAGTATCAGAAGCAGTATCTACGGACTGCTGGGCAACCCAGTCGCCCCTTCGGAATCCGTGCTGGAAAACGGAACCGAGGACATCCGTGAGTCGATGTTGGCCGTATTGGGCGAGGCCGGGTCCAAGGATTTTCCGCAGATCACGCGCCGGATCCGCTACGCCAACGACATCCAGGCCCTGTGGTACCTGCGGGGGGACCTCATGGCTGCGCTCGCATCGATGCACGGAGAACTGGCGGCGCGCCAGAAGGTCGCTTCCGTCACCCAGATGTTCCAGGGCTTGCTGCCTGGCGCCCTGAATTCACGCCCCAGCCCCTTGGTCGGGTAACGGCGCCGCACTGCTTTAGTGGCGGTGCCCCCACAGTACGAAAGCGTCGCGGCCGTCCACGGCCAGGTGAACGTTCGCGCCCACGGGTAGAGCCACCTTGGTGGCGACATGCCCGAAGGGCAGGTTGGTGAAGACAGGCACCTTGACCTGCCCTCGCAGCCATTCGATGACGGTCTGCAGCCGGTAGCCCTTGTCGTGCGGCACGGGTTTGTAGTTCGTGAAATGCCCCAGCACGATCGCTTTTTGCCGCGCCAGCACGCCCGCATACAGCAGTTGGGTCAGCATCCGCTCGACCCGGTAAGGGTGCTCGTGCACGTCTTCCAGGAACAGGATGCCGCCCCTGATCCTGGGCATCCAGGAGGTTCCGACCAGCGTCGCGAGCACCGCAAGGTTGCCGCCCCACAGTTCGCCCTTCAGTTGGATCGGCCGGGCGGGAGCTTCCGCGCGCGGCAACCGCCAGCCGGTGCCCTCCCCCTGCCCGACCACCAGATCTTTGAAGCAGGCTTGCATGACGTCATCGGGCTCTCCCGGCACGCCGAAGTCCTCGCCCAACGCCGGGCCGGCCCAGGTGACGGCGCCGGTCTTCGCCAGCACGGCGCTCTGGAAGGCCGTGAAATCACTCACGCCGACGAACCGCATGCCTTTTTCGATGGCCTTGGCCACGGCCTTGTAGCGGATTCGCGGCAGCAGGCGCGTCAGGCCATACCCTCCGCGCGTGATCAGCGCGACGTCGGCGCCGCTCGCGGCCGCCCGGTGGATTGCCGCCAGCCGGGTGTCGTCATCGCCGGCAAAACGCATGCAAGTCGCGAACACCGCCTCGTCGAGTTCGACCTCGTAGCCCAGAGCCTGGAGCCGTGCCACTCCGCGCCGGATCACGGCCTTGTCGCGGACTGCACTCGAGGGCGAATAGATGTAGATATTTTTTTTCACGGGCGGAAGTATCCCACCGCCGCCCGCGCGATCGCCTCGCCGTGCTCCTGAACGAAGTGCCCGGCGTTCTCGATCACCATCGGCTCGGGGCAACCACGGATGCTTTGGCGCAGGGCCTGCATCACCGGAACGCCCAACACGGGGTCCTGCGCGCCCACCGCCATCATGGTCCGGCCCGACCATTGGTTCGACCAGAAGTCACGGGCCTCGCGCGAGACGGCGGCGCCGTCCGCGTCGGGACGGTCCGGGACCATGGGGGGAAACGCGCGCAATGCGGCCCGGTGGCCCCGGTCGGGAAACGGCGCGCTGTAGGCGGCGCACTCCTGGGGACTCATCTGCGGATTGCCTCGCGCGAACAGGCGTGCCACATCGAACTCGGGGTTTCTTGCGCACATTTCGCGCCAGGCCAGGAAACCCGGGCTCAGGGGTGCGTCACCCGTGCCAAGCGCAGTATTCATGGCCAGCAGGCCGCGGTAACGCTGCGGCGCCGCCATCGGCAGGGTCAAACCAAGCAAACCGCCCCAGTCCTGCACCACCAGCACGACGTTGCGCAGATCGAGCCGCTCGGCCAGTTCCAGCAGCACCTGCCGATGCCAGCCGAAGCTGTGGGCCGAGTCCTTTTTCGGTTTGTCGCTCTTGCCGAAGCCGATCATGTCCGGCGCGACCACCCGATCGCCGGCGGCCAGAAATACCGGGATCATCTTCCGGTAGAGGTAGCTCCAGGCCGGGTTGCCGTGCAGGCACAGCCAGGTCAGCGCGGCATCGACGGGCCCCTCGTCCAGGTAATGCATGCGCAATCCCTGGAGCGCGGGCAGATCGCCAAGGTAATGCGGTTGCCAGGGATAGCCGGGCAAATCCTCGAAGCGTTCGTCGGGCGTGCGCAGCGCATCTTCGCGCAGCACGTCGGCGTTCGCGCGGGCGTCCAGCCTTCGCGCCGCGAAGAATTCGCCCAGCAGCGCGGCGCAGGCCTCGGCCAACACGCCGCCCCGCACCTCGGTCTGGTGATTCAGCTGGGGCTGGGCGAACAGATCGATGATCGAGCCGGCGGCGCCGGTCTTGGGATCGGGAGCGCCGTAAACAACGCGCCGCAGCCGCGCGTGGAGCATGGCTCCGCTGCACATCGCACAGGGCTCCAGCGTCACGTACATCTCGCAGCCATCCAGCCGGTAGTTTCCCAAGGCCTGGGCTGCCTCCCGCAAGGCGGCGATCTCCGCATGGGCTGTGGGATCGTTGCTTGCCACCGGCGCGTTGTGCCCCACGCCGATGACCCGGCCGTCGCGCACGACCACGGCGCCTACCGGCACTTCGCCGGCCGCACCGGCAAGCCGGGCCTGCTCCAGGGCCAGGCCCATGAATTGCGCGTCGCTCATTTTTCCTCGGGCATGGGCCGCGCCTGCTGCATCGTGCCCTGAACGGCCTGCTGGAACTGCTCCACCTGCTGCCGTGGAGTCCCCGCGGGCCGGGCCATGGCTCCGGCCGGCGCGCCCGTGCCGGTGGGCGCCGCGGCCGGCGCGATCGCCCCCAACTGCTTGCGGGCCAGCAGCGCGACGATGGCTACGACGACAAGCAAGCTCATGATCCCGAAAACGACTCGCATCCTGTTGGTCCTCCTATTGATCGGCCGGCCGCGTCAAGGCAGCGGCGGCTTGCCCGGACGGCGGCGAAGCAACCTGCGGCTCGCCGAGGCCGAGCCGGTCCATCCAATGCGCAAGTTCGCGCTCCTGTTCATTGCCCAGGGCATAGCCGGCACGCAAGGCCGCAAGGGATTCGGGCCGGTGCTGATTCAGCTTGAGCTTGCATTCCAGCGCCACAACTCGCAGCTCGAAGGCCATGATGCCGGCCAGCATCTTGTGCGCAAAGTCCTCGCCCAGGCTGCGCCACTGCTGTTCATAGGGCGGCTCGTGGTCGCCGATCAGTTTCTTGAGCAGCCGGTCCTTGGTCAGCGGGTCGTCGATCAGCGTCGCGGTGACGGTGCAGTGCACGGCCAGGTAATTCCAGCTCGGCACCCGTGCCAGGTCCGGGTAAATCCTGGGTGACTGGTAGGCGTGGGGTCCCAGGAAAGTGACCAAGGCCTTGGGTCGCTGCTGAAGATAGCGCCAATGCGGATTGGCCCGCGCGCAATGCCCCAGGAGGACGAAACCGGGCCGCTCCGAAGCTGCGGCTGCCTCCCTGTCCTCCAGGTGCAGTGGCAGGTGCGTGACGAAAGGCAGACCCTCGTCATCGTTGGAGATCAAGCTGGCAAAGGGATGCTCGCGCATCAGCCGGGCGGCCAGCGCACGGTCCGTCGACCTGAATTGGGGGGGCTGGTACATGACCGGATTGTGCTACTGCTGGCTTGAGCTCGCCCTCAGAGTGCGTAGACTGTCCAACTATACAGTTAGACAGTTAAATTAGACAGATCAGAATTTCGCCAGGACCGGGACTGGAGTCGCGGCCGGTCCGTTCAACTTTGATAGCACGTCAAGGCCGCCCTGCCTTCGTATAGCAGGGCTCTCTGCTCCAGCGAGTATCTAAGGGTAAATACCTTGACAGTCCATTTAATCTGTCTAATATTGTCTTAGACAGACCAAACCACGAGGCTGCCTTGTTGAACAGCAAAGAACTGCTGGAAAAGACCGGAATTTCCCGGGCAACCCTGAACAACTACATCAGTTGGGGGATTGTCCCGAAACCCGATGTGTTGCCACCGGAGCCGCAGGACGGCGCCGCGCGGCGTATCGGCTACTTCCCCGACGAGGTCGTCAAGCGCATTGCCGAAATTCAGCGGCTGAAAAGCGAGGGGTGGAGCATCACCCGGATCGCCGAGCACTTTGCCGGCGGGCGCGCGCCGGTGGCGGGCGACGCGCCAAAGCTGGCCGGTGCCACTGCAGCGGCGAGCCCCACGCCGGAGCGTGTCGCCATGGCGAAGCTGTCGATCGATGAAAGCGCCCACCCCGCCTACATGGTCGATCACCGGTTCGAACTGGTCTGGTTCAACGCAGCCGCCGGCGCGGGCATGCTGCGGAACCTGGCGCCGGATGCCGATTCGCAGAACGTCTTCAACTACCTTGTGCACGGCCAACCCGCCGACGCGGATAGCCGGGAGCAGATCCTGCGCTTTCATCTCGGGCTCGCGAAACAGCTAGGGGTGGGTCTTTCCCGGATTTGCCGCGACCTGCCCCCAGAGGACCGAGGCACGTTGGAACGCCTCCACAACGAGGTGCAGACGGCCGAGCCTGGCCTGGTTTCCCACGCCTGGGTCTCGACCGCTCGCGCGCAGCCGGGATGCCTGTATGCAGTGCGGTTTCGCGAAGGGATCCTGTTCGTGCATGTCCCCGGTAGCCGCGCCGCCGACGACATGGCGCCCCTGCTCCTTCACCGCGGCCCTGCAGCCAGCGACTCGGGCGGCAAGCGCCTGCCCGGGCCAAGTCACGTCGCCGTGCTGGTGGCGGATCTGCAGCACCCCATGAGGATATGGTCCGAGCTGCCCCCCGAGGAGTACTTCGAACTGATCAACCAGATCTGGTTGACGATGGACCCGATTTTCAGGCGCCATCACGGCACGCACGGCAAACATGCCCGCGACGGCATGGTCTCCTATTTCTTCCCGCAGCGCGACAGCAGCCACGTGTGGAACGCCCTCCTCGCGGCAGCTGAAATGCGGGAAGCGATGCGCCGGGTGAGCAAAGCGTGGCAGTTGCGAAAGGGCTGGACCACCGAGCTTTACCTGAACACCGGCGTCGATGAGGGGCAGCAGTGGCTGGGCACGTTGCAATCGGTGGACCAGGTCGAGTTCACCATGCTCGGCGATACGTTGAATCGCGCTTCCCGCATTTCGGATTTCGCCCGCTATGGCGCGATCTGGGCGACCAAGAACCTGATCGGCAAGCTCACCACCGAGGAAAAGCAGCGCCTGAAATTCGGCGTGCGCCACAAGAGCAGCGACGGCCGCGAAATATTCGTCTCATCCATTTTCTCGAGCGTGGACAGCCTCACGAATCTGGCGGCGGACCCCGTCGAAAAGCTCAAGGATATCGCCCGCCTGCCCATTGCCGAGATTGCCGAAATCGCCGCATCAGACAGGCGCGGCGATCGCGCGGTTGCCCAAAACCCGATTTGAGTTGCAGAAAAGAGGCTCAGCATGCGGTGGTTCAAACCCAATCTCAGAAGCAGCATCTATGCCCTCTTTTCGTCGGGCCTTTCCTCGGCGGGGCCGAATTCGGTGCTGGACGTGGGAATCGAGGACATCCGCGGCGCCATGCTCGCGCTGATGGGCGAGGTCGAGGACAAGAAGTTCCTGCATGTCGTGCGCCGCATCCGTTACGCCACCGAGGTTCTGAGCCTGTGGTATCTGCGGGGCGACCTGATGGCCGCGCTGGCCAGCAGACACGGCGAGGCGCTGGCGCGCGAGAGGCTCAAGCCGATCACTCAAATGTTTCAGGAAATTGTTCCGCAGGGACTGAAGTCGCGGCCCAGTCCGCTGGGCTCGGCGTCGCGGCACTGACCCGCCGCGCGACGGCGCGCCGCAACGCTATTCCCATTCGATGGTCGCGGGCGGCTTGCTGCTGACGTCGTAGGTCACGCGGTTGATGCCGCGCACCTCGTTGATGATGCGGCTGGAGACCTTTTTCAGCAGTGCATAGGGCAGTTCAGCCCAGTCGGCGGTCATGAAGTCGCTGGTCTGCACGGCGCGCAGCGCCACGACGTAGTCGTAGGTGCGGCCATCGCCCATCACACCCACGCTCTTCACCGGCAGGAACACGGCGAACGCCTGGCTGGTGAGGTCGTACCAGCTCTTGCCGGTGGCCGCGTCCTTGAAGTTGCGCAGCTCCTCGATGAAGATCGCATCGGCGCGCCGCAGCAGCTCGGCATAGTCCTTTTTCACTTCGCCCAGGATGCGCACCCCCAGCCCCGGGCCGGGGAACGGGTGGCGATAGACCATCTCCGGTGGCAGGCCCAGTGCCACGCCCAGCTCGCGCACCTCGTCCTTGAACAGGTCGCGCAGCGGCTCCAGCAGCTTCAGTCCCAGTTGTTCCGGCAGGCCGCCCACGTTGTGATGACTCTTGATCGACACGGCTTTCTTGTTCTTGGCCCCGCCCGATTCGATCACATCGGGGTAGATCGTGCCCTGGGCCAGCCAGGCCACGTGCCGCGCGTGCGTCTGCTTGATCTTCGCCGCTTCCGCCTTGAACACCTCGACGAACTCGCGGCCGATGATCTTGCGCTTGGCCTCCGGGTCGCTCACGCCAGCCAGCTTGCCCAGGAACAGCTCGCCGGCGTCGACCCGGATCACCTTGGCGTGAAGCTTGCCGGCGAACATCTCCATCACCATGTCGCCCTCGTTCAGGCGCAGCAGGCCGTGATCCACGAAGACGCAGGTCAGCTGCTCGCCAATGGCGCGATGGATCAGCGCGGCGGCGACGGAAGAATCGACGCCTCCCGACAGTCCCAGGATCACCTCCTCGTCACCAACCTGCCTTCGAATGGCTTCCACGGCCTCGGCCACATGGTCGTGCATCACCCAGTCGGGCCGCGCGCCGCAAATGGACAGGACGAAGCGCTCCAGGATGGCGCGGCCCTGCCGGGTATGGGTGACTTCCGGATGGAACTGCACGGCGTAGAAGCGGCGCGTTTCGTCCGCCATTGCCGCGATCGGGCAGCTGTCGGTGCTGGCCATCAGCTTGAAGCCGGGCGGCAGCTCGGTCACCTTGTCGCCATGGCTCATCCACACGTCGAGCATGCCGTGGCCCTCGGACGTGGTGAAGTCCGCGATGTCCTCGAGCAGCCGGGTATGGCCCCGGGCCCGCACGCTGGCGAATCCGAACTCCCGCTTGTGGCCGCTTTCGACCTTGCCGCCCAACTGGTGCGCCATGGTCTGCATGCCGTAGCAGATGCCCAGCACGGGAACGCCCAGCTCGAACACTGCCTGCGGCGCCTTGTCGGTGGTGTCTTCATACACGCTGGCATGGCTGCCCGAGAGGATCACGCCTTTGAGCCCGCCATCGGCGGCGTATCGGCGCACCCAGTCGTCCGTCACGTCGCAGGGGTGGACCTCGCAGAACACATGCGCTTCGCGCACGCGCCGCGCGATCAGCTGCGTCACCTGTGAGCCGAAATCGAGGATAAGAATCTTGTCGTGTTGCATGGAGGTCTTCAGAAGTGGACGCACGAGATGTTGCAGGCCTGCGCCGCGGCGACCAGCGCCGTGTCGCGCGACACCAAGGTGCCGTTCAGGCGCACCACCAGTTCGAGGTAGGTCGCGTCGTAGTAGCTAAGTGCATGGGCATCCGCCAGCCGCAGGATCTGCCCGCGCCGGTGCAGGTTGGGAACCGC
>DATMBW010000146.1:0-4562 GCA_035559095.1 Ramlibacter sp. | reverse complement strand
ACATTATCGAAAGCGGCGCCGAAGTACATCTCGTAGCTGTCCAGTTCCACATACCCGATGTGCGGGGTGCAGATGCAGTTTTCCAGGCGCAACAGGGCGTGGCCCTGCAGGATCGGCTCGCTTTCAAATACATCGACCGCCGCCATTCCGGGGCGGCCCCGATTCAGCGCCGCGATCAGCGCGTCATGCTCGACGAGTTCGGCGCGCGACGTATTTACCAGCAGTGACGTGGGTTTCATGCGTCCCAGGTCATCGAGCGTGACGATGCCCGCGGATTCGTCGCTCAGGCGCACGTGCAGGCTGAGAACATCGCTTTGCGCGAACAGGTCTTCACGGCTGGTCGCCGCCTGCATGCCGTCGCTCACCGCTTTGCCTCTCGAGTCCTGGCTGCCCCAGACCATCACCTTCATGCCGAAGGCTTTCCCATAGCCCGCGACGAGTTGGCCTACCTTGCCGTAACCCCAGATTCCCAGGGTGCGGCCCCTGAGCACCACGCCCAGCCCGAAATTCGGCGGCATCGAGGCGGATTTCATACCCGACTGCTGCCAGCCGCCGTGCTTGAGGGTGGCGATGTATTGGGGCAGGCGGCGCATGGCGGCCATGATCAGCGCCCAGGTCAGCTCGGCCGGCGCGACCGGCGAGCCCACGCCTTCGGCCACGGCGATGCCGCGCTCGGTGCAGGCCTGCACGTCGATGTGGGCTCCGACGCGGCCAGTCTGCGCGATCAGCCTGAGGCGCGGCAGCTTCTCCAGCAGCTGCCGTGTGATGTGCGTGCGCTCGCGGATCAGGACGATCACGTCGGCGTCACGCAGCCGCACCGAAAGCTGGCCGATGCCTTTAACGGTATTGGTGTAGACCTTAGCGGGGTAGGCTTCGAGCTTCGCGGCGCACCGAAGCTTGCGGACCGCATCCTGGTAATCGTCGAGGATGACAATGTTCATGCCCGGATTGTGCCTCGGCCCCGAGCGCGCGCCACCGGCCAGGCCGGCCCGGGGCGGCTAGCATCGGAGCTTTCGTTCTGTTACCAAGGAGATCATTCGATGACCATTTCCATGTCTTCAGCCAGCCTGCCGGTGTTCAGGGGCATGCTCGGCAACTTGAGCCATATCCTCGACAAGGCTGTGGCCCATGCGGAAGCGAAAAAGTTCGATCCGTCGGTGCTGCTGCAATTCAGGCTGGCGCCGGACATGCTGCCGTTCACGCGCCAGATTCAGATTGCTTGCGATAGCGCCAAGAACGGCGTTGCCCGCATCTCGGGGGTGGAGGCGCCGCGGTTCGAGGACACTGAAACCACGTTTGCCCAACTGAAAGACCGCATCCAGAGAACGCTGGACTACCTCGGCACCGTCCCCGCCGATCGGCTGGATGGCACGGAGGACAAGGAAATTACTTTTCCGGCCGGGCGCGACACGACACGTACCATGGCGGCCGAAGCCTATCTCAAGCACTGGGCGCTGGCCAACTTTTTCTTCCACATCACCATGGCCTACGCCATCTTGCGGCACAACGGCGTGGAATTGGGCAAGGCCGACTATCTGGCCGGCGGGAGGGCCTGACCGGGCGCGTTCAACGGGCGGCCTGGCCCGGTGATGCTCAGCCAGCGGCCGTTTCGAGCGCCGCCAGCCGGTCGAGTTCGGCGCAGACGTCGGCCATTCGGCCCGAAATGAACATGCGCCCGGCGCCGGCCGGCACCGGGGCGGCTTCCACCAGCCGCACCACGCGCACTGGCCGGGCAAGCGTCGGCCTGCGGCCACCGATCCCACGCGAGACGGGGCAGGACGACCGTATGCCTGGCGATTGCGCAGCTTGCGGTCCTGCAGGCATGCGGCGGCGGGCCTTGGGCGTGCGCAGCAGCCTGTCCCTCAGGCTGCCCAGCGGCGCCAGCAGGCCGCCCAATGTGAACAATGCGATTGCCATGCGACTCTCCTTGAACTTCAGAGGTTGAACACAGGCAGGATTGACGCGGGGAAGCTGCCGCAGGGTGATGGCGCCTGAACCGCGCCATACGCCCGCCACCTGCGGCGGCCTCGCTGCTTACATGAGCATGGTGTTGCGGATCAGGCCCACGGCCAGCCCTTCGATTTCGAACGGCTCTCCGGGCTCGACGACGATGGTGGGGTAGTCGGGGTTTTCCGCGTGCAGCTCGATCAGGTGCTTGTTGCGGCGGAAGCGTTTGACCGTCACGTCGTCGCCAAGGCGTGCCACGATGATCTGCCCGTTCTTGGCCTCCTTGGTAGCCTGGACCGCGAGCAAGTCGCCATCCATGATGCCGGCGTCCCGCATGGACATGCCGCGTACCTTGAGCAGGTAGTCCGGGCGGCGCTGGAACAGGCTGCTCTCCACGTAGTAGGTCTGGTCCACGTGCTCCTGCGCGAGAATCGGCGAGCCGGCCGCCACCCGGCCGATCAGGGGCAGCGCCAGCTGCGCCAATGTCTGCAAGGGCAGGGAGAACTGCTTGATGCGCGATTCGTTGATGGAGCGCAGGGCATCGCTCTTGAGCCGGATGCCGCGCGAGGTGCCGCTGACCAATTCGATTACGCCTTTGCGAGCCAATGCTTGCAGGTGTTCCTCGGCGGCGTTGGCGGATTTGAAGCCGAGTTCGGCCGCGATTTCCGCTCGCGTGGGCGGCGCGCCGGTGCGGGCGATGGCGCTCTGGATCAAGTCCAGAATCTGTTGCTGGCGGGCGGTGAGCTTGGGCGTATCGATCATGGCAGGCTCCACTGGCTTAATATCCAGTAGCTGTATTTTTAAACAGTTTTTGAAAGTACGCAAGTGAATGGCAAAAAAATTGCGGTATTGGCCACGGGCGGCACCATCGCCGGCACGGCGGCGCAGGCGCAGGACAACATCGGCTACGCGGCCGCCCAGATAGGAATCCAGGAACTGCTTGCCGCCGTTCCGGCCCTGGCCTCGCTGCCATTGGCCGCGGAGCAGGTGGCCCAGATCGACAGCAAGGATATGAGCCTGGACGTCTGGCGCAAGCTCGCCTTGCGCTGCAGCCACTGGCTGGCCCGGGACGACGTCGGCGGCGTCGTGATCACCCACGGCACGGACACCCTGGAGGAAACGGCCTATTTCCTGCATGCCGTGCTGGCGCCGGCCAAGCCCGTGGTGCTGACCTGCGCCATGCGGCCGGCCAGCGCAATGGCGCCGGACGGGCCGCAGAACCTGCTCGATGCGGTCGCGGTGGCGAAAGCCCCGGGCGCGCGCGGCGTGGTCGCCGTTTGTGCCGGTGCGATCCACGGCGCCTTGGACGTCGCCAAGCAACACACCTACCGGCTGGACGCGTTCAGCTCAGGCGATGCCGGGCCGATCGGCTACGTCGAGGAAGGCGAGCTGCGCCTGCTGCGAGCGTGGCCTCCACGGGACGGCCACGCCGCCGAGAAGCTGAACAAGTACGCCGAAGCCCAACGCTGGCCACGCGTGGAAATCGTCATGAACCATGTGGGCGCCGGCGGGGCCATCGTCGATGCGCTGGTGGCGCAAGGTGTCGATGGCCTTGTCATTGCCGGCACCGGCAACGGCTCCGTGCATCACGAACTGGAGGCCGCCCTGGGCCGGGCCCTAGCCAGTGGCGTGAAAGCCGTCCGGTCGACGCGGTGCGCTCAGGGCAGGGTGATCGCAAGGCCGGACGACGCCTTACCCGGGGCCGGCGCGCTGTCGCCTGTGAAGGCCCGGATCGCGCTGATGCTCGAGCTGCTGGGCTGAGCGTTCCTGAAGTGTCGATCCAGTCGCGCGTCGGAAGGATTGTCATTGCGGACTTGGGTCCTCGATCCATCTTGCCGCCGAGCCTGTGATGCCGGATCAGGTCCGGCATGATGACAAGGTCACGCGCTTTACGCGTAGCTCTCAGCCCGCCAGGGCGTCCAGCGCGCGCGCCTTGATTTCTTCCACCGAGCCGGTGCCGTTGATCCTGCGGTACTGGGGCGCGTTGGCGGGGTCCGATTTGGCCCACCTGGAGTAGTACTCGACCAGCGGCCGGGTCTGCGCGGCATAGACCTCCAGACGCTTCTCCACGGTTGCTTCCTTGTCGTCTTCGCGCTGGATCAGCGGCTCGCCGGTGACGTCGTCCTTGCCTTCGGCTTTGGGCGGATTGAACTTGACATGGTACGTGCGCCCGGAGGCCGGGTGCGAGCGGCGGCCGCTCATGCGTTCGACGATGGCCTCGAAGGGCACGTCGATTTCCAGCACGTAGTCGAGCTTGACGCCGGCCGCCTTCATCGCGTCGGCTTGCGGAATGGTGCGCGGGAAGCCGTCGAACAGGAAGCCGTTGGCGCAATCGGGTTGGGTGATGCGCTCCTTGACCAGGCCGATGATGATCTCGTCGCTGACCAGCGCGCCCGAATCCATGACTCTCTTGGCGGCCAGACCCAGCGGCGTGCCCGCCTTGACCGCCGCGCGCAGCATGTCGCCGGTGGAAATTTGCGGGATGCCGTACTTCTGGCAGATGAACGTAGCTTGCGTTCCCTTGCCTGCGCCGGGCGCACCCAACAAGATCAGTCTCATGAAATGCCTCGGATGGTTGCAATACTTCGCGGGCTGCGGGCGGGGCGCGCCCGGCG
>DATMBW010000145.1:0-2240 GCA_035559095.1 Ramlibacter sp. | reverse complement strand
GCCGGTCGAATACGCCGGGCACCACACCCGGAATGGTGGCGAGGCGATGGCCGGCCGGCCCGCGTTCGGGCAGCGCCGCCAGCAGCGCCTCGGTGTAGGGATGCTGCGGATCGGCAAAGAGCCGGTCCACCAGCCGCTGCTCCATCACCTGCCCCGCGTACATCACGGCGACGCGGCGGGCCATCTCGCTCACCACGCCCATGTTGTGCGTGATCAGCACCAGCGCCATGCCGCGTTCCTTCTGCAGGTTTCGCAGCAGGTCCAGGATCTGCGCCTGGATCGTGACGTCCAGCGCCGTGGTCGGCTCGTCTGCGATCAACAGGCGCGGATTGCACGAGATCGCCATGGCGATCATCACGCGCTGGTTCATGCCGCCGGACATCTGGTGCGGGAAATCGTTCAGCCGGGTGTGCGCCGCCGGAATGCCGACCTGGTCCAGCAGCTCGATGGCGCGGCGCCGGGCGCTGGCCTTGTCCAGCGGCGAGTGCAGGCGCAGCGCCTCCACCAGCTGGTAGCCGATGGTGAAACAGGGATTCAGGCTGGTCGTGGGCTCCTGGAAGATCATCGCCATGTCCTTGCCCACGAGGCGGCGGCGTTCCTTGTCCGAGATGCCCAGCAGGTCCTTGCCCGCGAAGCGCAAGGTCTTGGCGCGCACGCGGCCGGGGTAGGCGATCAGGCCCATCAGCGCCAGCATCGTCACGCTCTTGCCCGAGCCCGACTCGCCGACGATCCCCAGCACTTCGCCTTCTTCCAGCGTCAGGCTCACGCCCTCGACGGCATGCATGACGCTGCCCTGGGTGGGGAACTCGACGTGGAGGTCTTCTATTTCAAGGAGAGGCATGGTGGGCGAGCTGCGAAAAATTCGGACTCCCGTACGGGTGTTTGCATTTCAACGTTTCAATTTAGGATCCAGCGCATCGCGCAGGCCATCGCCCAACAGGTTGAACGCCAGCACCGCGACCAGGATCGCCAGCCCCGGGAACGTCACCACCCACCAGGCGCGCAGCACGAACTCGCGCGCATCGGCCAGCATGGTGCCCCACTCGGGCGAGGGCGGCTGCGCCCCGAGCCCGAGGAAGCCCAGGGCGGCGGCGTCCAGGATTGCCGTGGAGACCCCCAGCGACGCCTGCACGATCAGCGGCGCCGCGCAGTTTGGCAGCACTTCGCTGAACATCAGGCGCAGCGTGCTGGCGCCGCTGATGCGCGCGGCAGTGACATAGTCCTTCGCGACCTCGGCAATCACCGCCGCGCGCGTGATCCGCACGTAGTGCGGCAGCACCACCACCGCGACGGCAAGCATCGCGTTCACCAGCCCGGGGCCGAGGATGGCGACGATCACGATCGCCAGCAACAGGCTGGGCAGCGTGAGGATGATGTCCATCAGCCGCATGATGGCGATCTCGAGCACGCCGCGCGCGAAGCCGGCGATCAGGCCGAGCGCGATGCCGGCGGCCAGCGAAATCAGCACCACCGCCAGCCCGATCGACAGCGACAGGCGCGCGCCATAAATCAGGCGCGACAGGATATCGCGCCCGATCGCGTCGGTGCCCAGCAGGTACTGCGCGGAGCCGCTGGCCGTCCAGGACGGCGGCCGCAGGAACGCGCCGCTGTTGGTCTGGTCCGGCAGGTGCGGCGCCAGCCACGGCGCGAACAGCGCCACCAGCAGCAGCCCGACGACGACCAGCAGCCCGATCACCGCGCCGGTGTTCGCGGAAAACGAAATCCAGAACTCGCGCAGCCGACCCGGCGGTGTGCCGTTCGCCTCGGTGGCCGCGACGGTGGGGGCAAGCGCTTGGGCCATGTCAGTGCCCTCCCTGCCGGATGCGCGGGTTGATGACGCCGTAGGTCACGTCCACCAGCAGGTTCACGAGCATCACGACGCCGCCCAGCAGCAGCATGCCGCCCTGCAGGACCGGGTAGTCGCGCCGGTTGATCGCCTCGATCAGCCACTTGCCCACGCCCGGCCACGAGAAAATCGTCTCGGTCAGGATGGCGCCGGTGAACAGCACGCCCACCTGCAGGCCGATCACCGTCACCACCGGGATCAGCGCGTTGCGCAGCGCATGGATCACCACGACGCGGGGTGTGCCGAGGCCCTTCGCGCGCGCGGTGCGGATGTAGTCCTCGTTCAGCACTTCCAGCACCGAGGCGCGCGTGATGCGCGAGATCAGGGCGATGAAGCCGACCGACAGGGTGACCGATGGCAGGATCATGCGCTGGATGAATCCGCCGAAATCGAC
>DATMBW010000144.1:0-3486 GCA_035559095.1 Ramlibacter sp. | reverse complement strand
GGCCGCCCGCGGAGTCCTGCTACCTTGCGGGACAGACCTTCAGCTCTGTCCTCAACTGACTAAGCTAGTAGAGCTTCTTCGGCAGCTGCATGCTGCGCACGCGCTTGTAGTGGCGCTTGACGGCCGCCGCTTTCTTGCGCTTGCGCTCGGCGGTGGGCTTTTCGTAGAACTCGCGGGCGCGCAGTTCGGTCAGGAGGCCCAGCTTCTCGATGGTCCGCTTGAAGCGGCGCAGGGCCACGTCGAACGGCTCATTCTCTTTCACACGGATCATTGTCATTAGCTAAATCTGTTCCTAATGTGCAGCCAGAGGGTGCGCGGGAAGATCGGGCCCGGGCGCCTTGACTGCGGGGTTCCTCAACTGAAGGTGATCAGGCCGTTGAGGGTTTGCCAGCAAAGCCGCACATTATATCCCCGAGGCCGGCAGGCGGCAAACGCCGGTGGCGCGCCACTGTGGCGCCGGTCCGGCAGGGTCAGATCTCGAACCGGATGCCTTGCGCCAGGGGCAGGCTGGATCCGTAGTTGATCGTGTTGGTGGCGCGGCGCATGTAGGCCTTCCAGGCGTCCGATCCCGATTCGCGCCCGCCGCCGGTCTCCTTCTCGCCGCCGAAGGCGCCGCCGATTTCGGCGCCGCTGGTGCCGATGTTGACGTTGGCGATGCCGCAGTCGGAACCGCGGGCCGAGGTGAAAATCTCGGCCTCGCGCAGGTCCTGGGTGAACACGGCCGAGGACAGGCCGTGGACCACGGCATTGTTCATCGCAACCGCGTCCTCGAACCGGTCATAGGGCGATACGTAGAGGATCGGGGCGAAGGTTTCGTGCAACATCGGTCCGGACTGCTCAGCCAGCTCCACGATGGCCGGTTTGGCGTAGTGTCCCGACCCCGCAACGGCCACGGGCGTGCCGAAGTGGACCTTGGCGCCCAACGCGCGGGCACTGGCCAGAGCGGCCTGCATCGCCTCCCAGGCGCGGCCATCGACCAGCGGGCCGACCAGTGTTCCTTGCTCCAGCGGATTGCCCACGGGCAGCCGCGCATACACCTGGACGAGCCGGTCCACCAGCGTGGCGTAGATGGAGCGGTGCACGATCAGCCGGCGCAGGGTCGTGCAGCGCTGGCCGGCCGTGCCGGCCGCGGCGAACGCGGTGGCACGCACCACCAGGTCCAGGTTGGCCGAAGGGCAGACGATGGCCGCGTTGTTGCCTCCCAACTCGAGCAGTGACCGCTTGAACAGCGCCGCGCAGGCGACGCCCACGCTCTTGCCCATGGCCGTGGAACCCGTGGCGCTGACCAGCTTCACCTGGGGATGCGCCACCAGCGCCTCGCCGATCGCGCGGTCGCCGATGAGCACCTCGCTCAGGCCTTCCGGTTCGAAGCCTTCCTCCTTCGCCGCGCGCAGCAGCAAGCCGTTCAGGGCCAGTGCGCTCAAGGGCGTCTTTTCCGACGGTTTCCAGGCGAGCGTGTTGCCGCACACCAGCGCGAGGGCGGCATTCCAGGCGAACACGGCCATCGGGAAGTTGAAGGCCGAAATCACGGCAGTCACCCCGAGCGGGTGCCAGGTCTCCAGCAGCTTGTGGTCCGGCCTTTCGCTGGCGATGGACAAGCCGTAGAGCTGGCGCGACAGGCCCACGGCAAACTCGCAGATGTCGATCACCTCCTGCACTTCGCCCAGGCCTTCCTGCAAGATCTTGCCGGTCTCCAGCGAGATCAGGCGGCCAAGCTCGCTTTTGTGCCGCCGCACGGTTTCGCCGAAAGCGCGCACCAGGTGGCCGCGCACGGGCGCCGGCACGTCGCGCCATTCAAGAAAGCGCCGGTGCGCGCCGGCAATGGCGGCGTCGAGGGCAGCGGGGGCGGTCGAAGGGATGCGGGCCAGCCGGCTGCCGTCGATGGGGGTGAAGACTTCGAGGCCGGCCTGCCCCGCCAGATTCGGCGCGAGTTCGAGGGATTTGAAAAGGGATGCGGTGTCGTTGGCGTAGCTCATGGGTCGATCCTGTCGGGTTCTTTTCCGGATGCGAACACGAATATCCGTTTTGCGAATACTTTGCGTCTTGCGCGTACGGGAGTTCGGTTTTCGGACTTCATCTACCTAGTGTCCTCTCCCACAAATACCTGTACTCCGTTCGAGTCCATCCGGGCCAGGCTTTGGCGCTGGAACAACGGTGGAGCGCTAAGGCGTGCGGGCCAGTGCCCGCGCGCAGGCGTGGGCACTGGCCCAGGCCCACTGGAAGTTGTAGCCGCCGAGCCAGCCCGTCACGTCGACGGCTTCGCCGATGAAGTACATGCCGGGCTGTTTCGATTCCAGGGTCTGCGAGGAGAGGTCGCGCGTGTCGACACCGCCGGCCGTGACCTCCGCCTTCTTGTAGCCTTCGGTGCCGGAGGGCACCAACGTCCAGTGGGCAAGGCGGTCCGCGAGCGCCGCGAGCGCCTTGTCACTGGCTTCGTTGATGGGGCGCTGCCACGCGCTGTCCTGCTGGACCCAGGCTTCGGCCAGGCGTGCCGGCACGAACGCGGCGAGTTCGTTGGCGATCAGCTTGCGCGAAGTCGCCTTGGCGCGAGCCAGTTCACCGCGCAGGTCGACTCCGGGCGCAAGGTCGATGCGGATCGGCTGGCCTTCGCGCCAATAGCTGGAGATCTGCAGCACGGCCGGACCGCTCAAGCCCCGGTGCGTGAACAGCAGGTCCTCGTGGAATACCACCTTGCCCGACCGTCCTGGGCTTGTCGAAGGGCCGCCGGTCTCGATGGCTACCGGCAGGGACAGCCCGGCGAGCTGCGAGTACGGCGCCCAGCTTTGCCCGTCGAACGTGAGCGGCACGAGGGCCGGCCGCGGCGCCACGATCCGCAGACCGAACTGGCGAGCGACTCGGTAGCCGAAATCCGTGGCGCCGATCTTCGGGATCGACAGCCCTCCGGTGGCGATGACGACATGGCGTGCCGCGACCACGCCGCGATCGGTCTCGACCCGGTAGCGTGATCCCGGCGTCTCGGCAGCTTCGGATCGGGACGCGTCGACGTGGCTGACAGTGCAGGGCTGCCAGCGTGTGACGGCGCCCGCCTCGCATTCGCGCAGCAGCATCTGGATGAATTCCTCGGAGGAGCGGTCGCCGAACAACTGGCCTTTGTGCTTCTCGTGGAACGCAATGCCGTGCCGCTGCACCAGGGCGATGAAATCCTGCGGGGTGTAGCGTGACAGCGCGGAGCGGCAGAACGCGGGGTTCTCGCCCAGGAAATGCTTGTGCGGCGCGCGCGGGTCGAGGTCGCGATTGGTGAAGTTGCAGCGGCCGCCGCCCGAGATGCGGATCTTCTCGGCCACCTTGTCGCCGTGGTCGACCAGCAGGACCTTCAGCCGCGACTGGCCCGCCAGACCGGCACAGAACAACCCTGCGGCGCCGGCGCCGATGACAACGACATCGAATTGCATGGGCTGCGAGTGTAGGCCCCAAGACCGAAGACCAACATTCGTACTGGAGTCCGGTATTGCCTTCAAGCAGCCC
>DATMBW010000143.1:0-2291 GCA_035559095.1 Ramlibacter sp. | reverse complement strand
GAGGTCGAGTGGCCTGCCAGGGTTTGAAGCGCTTCATCTCTTGTCGGGTGAAGCTGATTTGCTCGCAATTCACGTCTTGGTAACCGGCTTGTAACCGCTTCCATGGGAAAATTCGGAACTTAGTTACAGGAGTCTCCATGGCCCGACGCGCCACCAAGATCGTTGCCACCCTGGGCCCGGCCTCCAGCGACCCCGCCCTGCTCGAGCAGATGATCCGCGCCGGCGCCAACGTGGTGCGGCTGAATTTCAGCCACGGGACCGCCAAAGACCACATCGACCGGGCGGCACTGGTGCGAAGCGTATCCCAGCGCGCGGGGCGCGAAGTCGCGATCATGGCCGACCTGCAGGGGCCCAAGATCCGGGTCGGCAAGTTCGCCGACGGCAAGGTGGCGCTGGAGCCCGGCATGAAGTTCGTGCTCGACGCCTCGCGCTCCGAGCCGGGTGACGCGCACGGCGTGGGCCTGGACTACAAGGAGCTGCCGCGCGACGTGAAAGCGGGCGACCTGCTGCTGCTCAACGACGGCCTGATCGTGCTCACCGTCGATGCGGTGCGAAGCGAGCAGGTGCGCACCACCGTGAAGCAGGGCGGCGAGCTGTCCAACAACAAGGGCATCAACAAGAAGGGCGGCGGCCTCACCGCGCCGGCCCTGACGGCCAAGGACATGGAGGACATCCGCACCGCCATGAGTTTTCAGGCGGACTACGTGGCGGTGAGTTTTCCCAAGAACGCGACGGATATGGAAATGGCGCGCCAGCTTTGCGGCGTGGCCGGCGCGGAGTTTCGCCACAAGCCGGGGTTGATTGCCAAGATCGAGCGGGCCGAGGCGATCCCCAACCTCGAATCCATCCTCAAGGCCAGCGACGCGATCATGGTCGCGCGCGGCGACCTGGCCATCGAGGTCGGCAACGCCGCGGTGCCCGCGCTGCAAAAACGCATGATCCGCCTGGCCCGCGAGCACGACAAGGTGGTGATCACCGCCACCCAGATGATGGAGTCGATGATCAACAACCCGGTGCCCACGCGCGCCGAGGTAAGCGACGTGGCCAACGCGGTGCTCGACGGCACCGACGCCGTGATGTTGAGCGCGGAAACCGCCGCCGGCCGCTATCCGCTGGAAACCATCGTCGAGATGGCCAACATCTGCCTGGAAGCGGAAAAGGCCGAGGATGTGAAGCTCGATGCGGATTTCACCGGCATGACCTTCGGCCGGATCGATCAATCGATCGCGATGGGAGCCTTGTTCACCGCCCATCACCTTGGCTGCAAGGCGATCGTGGCCTTGACCGATTCCGGTTCGACGCCGCTTTGGATGAGCCGCCATCGCATCCATATCCCCATCTATGCACTCACCCCCAAACTGGCGACCCAGCGGAAAATGGCCTTGTACCGCAACGTGCGGCCGCTGCTGATGGACCAGAGCGCGGAACGCGATACCGCGTTGGGCGAAGCCGAAGCGCACCTGAAGTCGCGCGGCATCGTGGCCAGCGGCGATATTTATGCCATCACCTGCGGCGAGCCCATGGGCGCGCCGGGCGGCACCAACATGCTCAAGATCTGCCGGGCCACGTAGGAAAACGCGCGCGAAACCAGGCCCTGGGACTTTGCCCATCCTTGGAGCAGGCACCCCATTGCGGATCCGGCGCCGGGATAAAATCGACTCCCCATACCGGGCGGTTACCGCAGCCGTCCTACCTGTAGTTCCCAATAGATCGGACCACCAACATGCCTCTCGTATCCATGCGCGAACTGCTGGACCATGCCGCCGAAAACGGCTACGGCATCCCGGCCTTCAACGTCAACAATCTCGAGCAAGTGCAGGCCGTGATGGAAGCGGCCAAGGAGACCGGTGCGCCGGTCATCCTGCAGGCCAGCGCCGGCGCGCGCAAATACGCCGGGGAGTCCTTCATCAAGCACCTGATCCAGGCGGCGATCGAGGCCTATCCGCAGATCCCGCTGGTGATGCACCAGGACCATGGCCAGAGCCCCGAGGTCTGCCAGGGCGCGATCAACCTGGGTTTTTCTTCCGTGATGATGGACGGCTCGCTGGAGGCCGACGGAAAAAGCATCGCGAGCTACGATTACAACGTCGACGTCACCCGCAAGGTGGTGGACATGGCGCACAAGGTCGGCGTGACCGTCGAAGGCGAACTGGGCTGCCTGGGCAGCCTGGAGACGATGCGCGGCGACAAGGAAGACGGGCACGGCACCGACGCCACCATGACGCGCGACCAGCTGCTGACCGATCCCGAGCAGGCCGCCGACTTCGTCAAGAAGACGCAGCTGGACGCGC
>DATMBW010000142.1:0-4186 GCA_035559095.1 Ramlibacter sp. | reverse complement strand
AAAGAGGCGCCGGACTCCCGCGCCGAGGTTACCTGCGGCGGCCGCCATCGGGCTACTGGTGAATTCCCGCGTGCGTCCGCGCCCCTCTGGCGTCGGTCATGGGGTCGGTCATGGGGTCGCGGCAGGCGGTACCCGGCGGGGGCTCACACTGTGACGGTCGGCGCTTGCGCGCTCGCTGCGCTGCTCGGCCTGGGGTCGGCGTCGCAGAACTCACTGCGTTCACTACGTTCTCTCCGTTCGGACAGCTGCGACGAGTCAGTTTACGAAGCGCGCAAGCGCGCCCGCCCCCAGGCCGAGCATCACAGCCGTCCCAGAGATCGCCCCCGCCGGGTACCGCCTGCCGCGAGTGACCAGCGTGGGCGTTCTGTGAATACCAATGGCGTGTGCGCAAAGGCGGGGCCGGGCGGGCCGCGGCGCATCGATCACGCGAAGGCGCCTGGGTTTGCTCGATCTCGTGGCCTCGCGGATGCGCCGCGGCCCGCCCGGCCCCGCCTTTGCAACCCCTGAAGCTGAATCGGCCAGACCTCTGCGAGCTTCAGCGACTCAGGCTCTAGCCACGTGAGCCCCAACCTACCTCGCCCCACGACTGAACACAAAGATGCCCGCTATCACCAGCACCGTGCCGGCCGCGATCCAGGCGGTGAACGGCTCGCCCAGGATCAGCACGCCCATCAGGATGGTGGACATGGGGCCGACCATGCCGGCCTGTGCGGCCAATGCCGGGCCGATGCGCTCCACGGCCATCATCACCATCAGCACGGGGGCCGCGGTGCAGAACGTCGCGTTGAGCACCGACAGCCACACGACCTGCGGCGCGACCTCCAAGGCCGACGCCAGCGGCCGCAGCGCGGCGAACTGCAGCAGGCAGCACAGGCACGCGATCGTCGTCGCGAGTCCCACCAGGCGCAGCGCGCCGAGCCGGTGCACGAGGTGGCCGCTATAGACCAGGTACACGGCATACGTGAAGGCGCTGGCAAACACCAGCAACGCGCCCAACGCGGCCTGCCCACCTTCCAGGCGCGCCTCGTGGCCGAACACCAGGATCACGCCGCAGTAGCTGATGGCCATGCCCACCAGCTGGATGCGGTGAAAGTTCTTGCGGTACAGCAGCCATCCGAGCAGCAGCACCAGCGTGGGGTTGAGGTACAGGATCAGCCGCTCGAGCGAGGCGGTGATGTATTGCAAGCCCGCGAAATCGAGAAAGCTGGAAAGGTAATAGCCGATGACGCCCAGTCCGGCCACGCCCATCCAGTCGCCCGGCGAGAGCGCAGCCTTGCCGCGGCCGGCCCACCATGCCATGGCGGCGAAGATGGGCAACGCGAACAGCATTCGCAGCATGATCAGCGTGACCGCGTCCACGCCGTAGCGGTAGGCCAGCTTCACGATGATGGCCTTGCCGCTGAACGCGATGGCGCCGGTCACGGCCAGTGCCATGCCGGGCACCAGACCCTGGTCGGGATTCCTGCTCAATGCGCGCGGTCCTCGCCCGCGTGGCCGCGCAAGTCACGCACCCGGCTTGCCTTCGAACACCTTGGAGTGCAGGCGCCGCAGCGACCACCACACCGCCAGCGCCACCACGGGAATCGCGGTCGCGGCGGTGCTCTCGGCGCTCCACGGCCAGCCGAGGGCGTGCGCGCCCTTGGCGAGGTAGCTCACCAGCCCGACGATGTAATAGGTGATGGCCGCCACGGACAATCCTTCCACCGTGGCCTGCAGCTTGAGCTGCAGGCCCTGGCGCGCGTTCATCGCCGCCAGCAGCGCCTGGCTGCTTTGCTGCTGCTCGATCTCCACGCGCGTGCGCAGCAGATTGCTGATGCGTGAAACGCGCTGCGACAGCGCATCCTGCCGGCGGGTGGCCCATTCGCAGGTGGCGCGCGCGGGCGACAGGCGCCGGTCCATGAATTCACCGATGGTCTGCAGGCCGGCCAGGCGCGACTCGCCGATGTCGGCGATGCGCCGGTCCACCAACTCGAAGTAGGCCGCGCTGGCGGAGAACCTGGAGTGCGTTTCCGCGTACTGGCTCTCCACCTGGCCGGCCAGTTTGGTGAGGCGGTCGAGCAGTAGCGGCTCTTCGTCGCGGCCGGCCGCGCGGATCGCACCCGCGAGTTCCGCCAGTTCCCGTTCGGCGAATGCGAGCACCGCGGCGGCCTCGCGCGCCGCCGGCAATCCCAGCAACGCCGCCATCCGGTAGGTGTCGATCTCGAGCAGCCGTTGCACCAGGCGGCCGAGCCTTCTGGGCGCCATGCCTCCGGCCAGCAGCACCATGCGCGAGAAGCCGTCGGCGTGGATCGCGAAATCGGTATAGACCTCGCCGTGGCCATCGGCCACCGTGGACGCCACCAGCGTGTCCTCGTTGAGCACGTGCTTGATCAGCGAAGTGGCGCCGAACACCTGGGTCGGCAACACCCAGAGATGCAGGCTGGCCAGGCACTGCCCCGGCAGCTCGGCCAGCCAGTTCTGCGGCACGGCATCGATCGCGGTGGCCGGTTCGCGCTCGCCAAAGCCGTTCGCCTCGATGGAACGCGCGAAGCTCCACGTCACGAATTCGGTATGCAACTCCCAGCGGATGCGAAAAGCACCCAAGTCCATGCGAATGTGGGTTGACTGCGCATCCGGCAAGGGCAGGTGGTGGTCACGCAGCAGGGCCGCCACGTGGGCGCGGCTGGCCTCGCGCACGCCCGCATCGCCCAGCATCACCAGGTGCGAAATCGCCAGCGGCGGGCTCATCGCCTCGGGGGGCCGCGCGTGGACCTCGTTGTGCAAGGCCACGCGCTGCGGATGCGCCTGCGGCTGGCTTCTGTTGATTTGCATGCTTTCCCTCGAAGCCCGACATTGTCACCCAGTGCGCCGGGCGGCAAAAAAGGCACCCGCAGGTGCCTTTTTTCGTTGCGCGCCGTTGCGCTCAGTCGGCTTCGACGAAGGCTTCCTCGCGCTTGTGCTTCACCGCGGGCATCGCGACGATGACCACCAGCAACGCTGCCGCGGTGAGCAGGCCGGCCGACAACGGGCGCGTGATGAAGACGCTCCAGTCGCCGCGCGACAGCAGCAGCGCACGGCGCAGGTTCTCTTCCATCATGGGCCCGAGGATGAATCCCAGCAGCAGCGGCGCGGGCTCGGCTCCCAGCTTGATGAACAGGTAGCCGATGACGCCGAAGATGGCCACCATCCAGATGTCCCAGGTGTTGTTGTTGGTGGAGTACACACCGATGGCGCAGAACAGCACGATGGCCGGGAACAGCCAGCGGTAGGGCACCGTCAGCAGCTTGATCCACATGCCGATCAGCGGCAGGTTCAGCACGATCAGCATCGCGTTGCCCAGCCACATCGAGGCGATCAGGCCCCAGAACAGCTGCGGGTTGCTGGTCATCACCTGCGGGCCCGGCTGGATGTTGTGGATGGTCATGGCGCCGACCATCAGCGCCATCACGGCATTGGGCGGAATGCCCAGCGTCAGCAGCGGGATGAAGGAGGTCTGGGAACCGGCGTTGTTGGCCGACTCGGGCGCGGCAACGCCGCGGATGTTGCCCTTGCCGAACGGCACTTCACCGGGCTTGAGCTTGGTTTTCTTTTCGACCGTGTAGGCCGCGAACGCCGCCAGCAGCGCGCCGCCGCCGGGCAGGATGCCGAGCATCGAGCCCAGCGCGGTGCCGCGCAGCACGGCCGGGATCATGTTCTTGAAATCCTGCTTGGTCGGGAACAGGCCGGTCACCTTGGCGGTGAACACCTCGCGTTCATCCGCATGCTTGCCCAGGTTGCTGATGATCTCGCCATAACCGAACACGCCCATGGCGATCACGATGAAGCCGATGCCGTCGGTGAGTTCCGGAATGTCGAACGAGTACCGCGCCACGCCGGAATTCACGTCGGTGCCCACCAGGCCCAGCAGCAGGCCCAGCACGATCATGCCGATTGCCTTGATCAGCGAACCCGATGCCAGCACCACGGCGCCGATCAGGCCCAGCACCATGAGCGAGAAATATTCGGCCGGGCCGAACTTGAAGGCCACTTCGGTCAGCGGGGCCGCGAACGCAGCCAGGATCAGGGTGCCCACGCACCCCGCGAAGAACGAGCCCAGGCCAGCCGCGGCCAGCGCGGGGCCGGCGCGGCCCTGCCTTGCCATCTGGTAGCCGTCGATCACCGTCACCACCGAGGACGATTCACCCGGCAGGTTGACCAGGATGGCCGT
>DATMBW010000141.1:0-4229 GCA_035559095.1 Ramlibacter sp. | reverse complement strand
CCAGCATCGATGTCCTGAAGGCCACGTTCCCCGCCGGCACGCTGACCGGCGCTCCCAAGATCCATGCGATGGAGCTGATCGATCAGCTCGAGCCGACCAAGCGGGGCCTTTATGGCGGCGCCTGCGGCTACCTCAGCTACGCCGGTGACATGGACGTGGCCATCGCGATCCGCACCGGGATCGTGAAGGACCAGATGCTGTACGTTCAGGCGGCCGCTGGCGTCGTGGCGGATTCCGTGCCGGAGCTGGAGTGGAAGGAGACCGAGGCCAAGGCCCGCGCCCTGCTGCGAGCTTCGGAGCTGGTCGAGGAGGGGTTGGAATGAGCGTCGAAACCGGACTGTCGAATACCGGCCTCGCGTCTTTCGCGTACGCGAGTCCGGTATTGGTATTCGGGAGGATCGCATGAAGCTCCTCATGATCGACAACTACGACAGCTTCACCTACAACCTGGTGCAGTACTTCGGCGAGCTCGGCGCCCAGGTGGAAGTGTTTCGCAACGACGAGATCACGGTGGAAGGTATTGCGCAACGCCAACCCGATCGGCTGGTGGTGTCGCCCGGCCCGTGCTCGCCGGCCGAAGCGGGGATATCGGTCGAGGCGATCCGGCATTTCGCCGGCAAGCTGCCGATCCTGGGCGTGTGCCTGGGGCATCAGGCCGTGGGCGCGGCTTTCGGCGGCAAGATCGTGCGCGCCCAGCAGCTCATGCACGGCAAGACCAGCGTGATCACGACAACCGGCGAAGGCGTTTTTGCCGGCCTGCCCGAGAAGTTCACCGTCAATCGCTATCACTCGCTGGCCATCGAGAAGTCATCCTGCCCGGCCGTGCTCGCGGCCACGGCCTGGACTGACGACGGCGAGATCATGGGCGTGCGCCACACGCAGCTGGCGATCCAGGGCGTTCAGTTCCATCCCGAATCCATCCTGACCGAGCATGGACATGCCATGCTCAAGAACTTCCTGGAGCAACGCAAATGAGCCCCCACGTTCACATTCGTTCTCTGCCCCCCGAGGGGGCCCAGTGCCGCGGCTCCAAGCCTGCCTGCGCAGGCTTGGACGGCACGAAGACCAGCTGCGTCTCGCAGCGGAGCGGTCTGCAAGACGATGCCACCCTAGAGGCGGCTCGTCGGGAGGCATGATGGCCACCATCGTAGACCTTCGCAGCGACACGGTGACGCGGCCGACCGCCGGCATGCGCGCCGCGATGGACAGCGCGCCGCTGGGCGATGACGTGTTCGGCGACGACCCCAGCGTGAACGCGCTACAGGACAAGATCGCCGGGATGCTGGGCTTCGAAGCGGCCCTGTTCGTGCCGACCGGCACCCAAAGCAACCTGTGCGCCATCCTGTCGCACTGCCAGCGGGGCGATGAATACATCGTCGGCCAGATGCAGCACTGCTACCGCTGGGAAGGCGGTGGCGCCGCGGTGTTCGGCAGCGTGCAGCCCCAGCCGCTGGAGCACCAGCCGGACGGCAGCCTGGCCCTGGCCGACATCGAGGCGGCCATCAAGCCGGACGATCCTCATTTCGCGCGCACGCGCCTGCTGGCGCTGGAAAACACGCTGGGCGGCAAGCTGGTGCCGTTCGCGTACATCGAGCAGGCCACGGAACTGGCGCAGCGCAAGGGCCTGGCGCGCCATCTGGACGGCGCGCGCCTGTTCAATGCCGCCGTCGCCCAGGCAGCGCAGAACGGCGGCGACGTCCGGGCCGAGGCGCAGCGCATCGCTCAGTGCTTCGACAGCGTTTCGGTCTGTTTCAGCAAGGGGCTGGGCGCGCCCGTCGGCTCGGCTCTTTGCGGTTCACGCGATCTGATCGCGCGCGCGCGCCGCGTCCGCAAGATGGCCGGCGGTGCCATGCGCCAGGCCGGCATCCTGGCGGCGGCGGCCAGCTATGCGCTGGATCACCATGTGGACCGGCTGGCGCAAGACCATGTGCTGGCGCAGCGGCTGGCCCAGGGCCTGGAGGGCATCGACCACCTGCGGGTCGAAGCGCCGCAGACCAACATGGTCTTCGTCGATCTGGCCGGCCCGGCCCGGGAAGAGTCCAAGGCGTTGCTGAAACACCTGGCGAGCCATGGCGTCCTCGCCACCGGGCTGTACCGGCTGCGGTTTGCCACTCACCTCGACATGGATGCCAACGGCGTGGACCGGGCCGTCGCGGCCATCCGGCAGTACTTCGGGAAGTGAGCCGTCATGCCGGATACGCAACTGCCCGGACATCGCCTTATCAGACAATCCGACACGCTCAACGGACAGACAACAGGAGGCTGACATGCCCATCACTCCCCAGGAGGCGCTGCAGCGCACCATCGAACACCGCGAGATCTTCCACGATGAGATGCTGAAGATCGTTCGCATGATCATGAGCGGCGAGTTGTCGCCGGTGATGACGGCGGCGCTAATCACCGGCCTGCGCGTCAAGAAGGAAACCATCGGCGAAATCACCGCCGCGGCGCAAGTGATGCGCGAGTTCTCGACCAAGGTCAACGTGACCGACAAGACCCATATGGTCGATATCGTGGGCACCGGCGGCGACGGCTCGCACACCTTCAATATCTCCACCTGTTCGATGTTCGTGGCGGCCGCGGCCGGCGCCAAGGTCAGCAAGCACGGCGGGCGCAGCGTCTCCAGCTCGAGCGGCAGCGCCGACGTACTGGAAAGCCTGGGCATGAACATCAATCTCGCGCCCGATGCCATCGCGAAGTGCATTGCGCAGGTCGGCATCGGCTTCATGTTCGCCCCCAACCACCACCCCGCGATGAAGAACGTGGCGCCGGTGCGCAAGGAACTGGGCGTGCGCACCATCTTCAACATCCTGGGCCCGCTCACCAATCCGGCGGGCGCGCCCAACATCCTGATGGGCGTGTTCCACCCCGATCTCGTCGGCATCCAGGTGCGCGCGCTGCAGCGGCTGGGGACCGACCACGCCCTGGTGGTCTATGGCCGCGACGGCATGGACGAGGTGAGCCTGGGCGCCGCCACGATGGTCGGCGAGCTCAAGAACGGCGAAATCTCGGAGTACGAAATCCACCCCGAGGACTTCGGGCTGCCGATGGCCAGCAACCGCACGCTGAAGGTGGAAACACCGCGGCAGTCGCAACAGATGCTGGCCGGTGTGCTCGACAACCAGCCGGGCGCCGCGCGCGACATCGTGATCTTCAATGCGGCCGCCGCGCTGTATGCCGCCAACGTCACGGAGTCGATCGAGGCCGGGATCGGCAAGGCGCGCACCGCCATTGCCTCGGGTGCGGCCAAGGCCAAGCTCGAGCAGCTGGTGAAGCTTTCCAGGTCGCTGACGGTCTGAGCGCCATGACGGACATCCTGAGCCGCATCGTGGCCGTCAAGCGTGAGGAGATCGCCGCCGCGCAGAAGAAGACGCCCTTGGCGGCGATGCGCGCGGACGCGGAAAGCCGCGTGCTGACGCGCGATTTCGAAGGCGCCTTGCGGCGCAAGATCGCCGCGGGCAAGAGCGCCGTGATCGCGGAGATCAAGAAGGCCAGCCCCAGCAAGGGCGTTTTGCGCGCCGACTTCATCCCGGCCGATATCGCGCAAAGCTATGCCGAGTCCGGCGCAGCCTGCCTTTCGGTGCTGACGGACCGGCAGTTCTTCCAGGGCCAGGTCGATTACCTCAAACAGGCGCGGGCGTCATGCGACTTGCCGGTGCTGCGCAAGGATTTCATGGTCGATCCCTACCAGATCTACGAATCGCGGGCGATGGGGGCCGACTGCATCCTGCTGATCGCGGCCTGCCTGGACGATCCGCGCATGGCCGAACTCGAGGCCGTTGCCCGCAGCCTGGACATGGCCGTGCTGGTCGAGGTGCACGACCGCCCCGAGCTGGAGCGCGGGCTCAAGCTCAAGACGCCGCTGGTGGGCATCAACAACCGCAACCTGCACAGTTTCGAGGTGTCCCTGGCGACCACCTTGGACCTTGCCAAGGAAGTCCCCCCTGACCGCTTGTTGGTCACCGAGTCCGGCATCCTTACCCAGGCCGACGTGAAGACGATGCGTGGCGCCGGGGTGCATTCCTTCCTGGTGGGCGAAGCCTTCATGCGCGCGGACGATCCGGGCGAGGCGCTGGCCGCCTTGTTCGGCAACTGATCGGCGGGCGGTCGATGGCGCCCCGACCCGGTCCTGTCGAACGAGAGCCGCAGGCCGAGCTGGCGCTCGAAGCCGCCGAGCCGGACCGCCTGTTGCGCTGGGAGCCCGAGCAGTGGCCGCTGGCCCAAGGTTG
>DATMBW010000140.1:0-5984 GCA_035559095.1 Ramlibacter sp. | reverse complement strand
GGGGCGTTCTATCACCAGCAGTTCGCGGCCAGCGGCGCCGCCTGGTTTACGCAGCTGCAGCTGCAGCAACCTTTGAACTCGCATGACGACTTCCGCCCCGGATCGCAGCTGGTGCTGGACGTCGGCTACGCCCATCCTTTGACGGAGCGCCTATCGGCTCTCGTGCAGGTCAATGCCGTGGCCAAGCAGCGCGACAGCGGCGCTGAGGCGGAACCGGCCGACAGCGGCGGCCGGTTCGTGTTCCTGAGCCCCGGGGCGAGCTACAAAGTGGGAGAGAGGTTTCTGGTATATGCGTACTACCAGCACCCCCTGTACCAGTACGTCAATGGCGTACAGCTCACCGCGCGCAAGGCGGTCGTGGTGGGTGTGTCAGCGCGCTTCTGATCGCTGCGGGAGGCAAGCCCCTGAACGCGTCGCCTTAATGTTTGTGTTCAGCGCCACCGCCGGCCGGCAGGATTTCCAGCAAGGGCGCTGGTGCCTTCAGCTCAGACAGCTTCTGGCCGGGTTTGGGAATCTCCACCCAGTCTGCGCGTCCTTCGTCACAGGCCTGGCGCACCGGCCAGTAGATGGGGCCGGCCTTGTCCGGCAGCTGGGCGGACAGCACGAATTCGTCAAAGTGCGCGGTGGACAGCATGTCGTCCTTCGTTTTTGCCGTCCAGGTGACGCGCACCACGTCTTCGGCAATGGTGCGGCCGTGGCTGGTGTAGGGCTGGGCGAGCTTTTCGCGCAGCACCTCCAGTGTCCAGCCCGCCTTGGGCATGGGCCGCGCGCCGCGCACGCCGGCCGGAATGTCCACGGCGATCTGCCGCGTGGGCGAACCGCCGCAGCCATGGCCGATCTTGAAGATCGCCTTGTAGCTGCTGCCGGCTGGCGCAGCCTTGTATTCCAGCCCGGGGTGCGCGCCGGCCGCGCCGGCCAGGACCGCAGCCCCTGCAGCTGCGACACAGGCGGCGAATTTGCGGATTGTTTGCGTATTCATCATTGCTTTCTCACAGGTCTACCTTCAGCTCGGCCACATAGCTGCGCTGCGGGTACGGATGGAAATTCCAGAACTTGTAGTCGTTGACGTTGTCGATGCCGAAGGCCGCGGTCATGTTCTTGTTGACCTGGTAGCGCGCACGCAGGTCCACGGTGAAATACTTGCTGACGCCCTGGTAGGTGAAGCCGTTGACGTCGCTGTTGTCCAGCGTGCGGTACTGGGTACCGCTGTAACGCGCGCCGATGCTGGTCGTCCACTTCGCGTCCCACCTGTAGCTGGCCAGCACAGTGGCACGCCACTCGGGGATGTTGGGCTGCCGCTTGCCGATGGTGTCCCCGGGGACGGTCACGAACCCGGCGTTTTCCTTGATGATCGAATCGGCGTAGGTGACGCTGCCGCCCAGGTCCAGCCCTTTCATGAAGACGTCGTTGCCGTTGTACGCGAGTTCCAGCCCGTTGGTCTGGATGCGGCCGATGTTCTGCACCCGGCTGACGTTGCGGTTGGCAACAGGATCGAACGTGGTCTGCGAATACAGCGCGTCGTGCGTGCTCTCGGTGAAGAAAGTCAGCCGCGCCACGCCGTGGCCCAGGTCTTTCTCGGCGCTCAATTCGGCCGTCCACGATTTTTCGGGTTTGAGATTGGGATCGTTGATGAACTGCGAGTTGGCCGTGGAGGTCGCACCGTACAACTCGGCCACCGTGGGCATGCGAACGGCGCGGCCGGCGGAAGCCTTGAGTACCGTGTCCGGCGCCCATTGATACGACAGTGCCGCTTTGGGCGAGAAGAACGATTCGCGGCGCTCGGGCCACAGCGTGTTGACGGCCGGCGTCGATCCCGGAATCTGCGTAATGCCGTTGCTGGCGGTCCACCACTCGGCGCGGCCGCCCAGCACCGTCTTCCACTTCGGGGCAAATGCCCAGGCGTCTTGCGCGTAGAGGCTTTGCAGCCGGGCCTTGCCGCCGACGTTGCTGGCCACGCTGCCGGCAGGGCCGGCGATCCAGTCCGCGACGCTGGATGTGAGGTATTGAAGCTTGTAGCTGTCCTGCTGGAAGCCGAAGTCCACGATATGCGCGCCCCGCATCCCGTCAGGGCGCCAGATGCCCTTGAGCGCGAGCGTGTTCCAGCCGGTGCCGCTGCCGTCGGCCAGCGTGCCGGCGCCGCCGTTGGCCGCCGCCGGCAACACGGTGCCGACGCCGTTCTGGCGCTTTTCGTCCTTGTTGTAGTCGTACAGGCTGGCGGCCACCTCCCAGTCGAACGTGCCCCGGGTATTGCTCTTGACCGACAGTCCGTGCATGAAATGGGTGAGGCTTTCGTTGGTCAGCGCAAAGTCGGCTCCCGTCACGGCGGCGAACGACCGGCCGTCGATGTTGATGGCGCCGCTGAAGACAGGCTGCCCGGCAGCGTTGCGCAGGTAGGAGTCCGGCCGCCCCTCGGAGGTGTTTTGCCAGACGCCCAGGGTGTAGGCAGCGCGCACCGTGGGCGTTATGTCATAGGAAACCTTGGCCTTGAAGTGGTCCTGTTTGGTGTGGTACTCGGTGCCTGAGCCCAGAATGTAGATTGGCGTGTTCGTGTTGTTCTTGTCGAGCACTGCGCCGGTAACCGGTGTGCCGGCGGTGCCCGGCACGCCCGAACTCACCACACGCGTAGCGAACGTCAGCGGCTGGCCGTGGCTGTCGGTGTGATTGAAGTTGAGCCACCATGCCCAGTCCCCCGCCTTGTTGCCGACCGATGCGCTGGTCTGCCAGGCGCGGAAGGTGGCGTCGGTGTTGTACAGCTCGAACGGCTGCGCCACGAAGCCCACTTTGCCGTGCGCCTCGAACCGGGTGGGCATGCGCGTCGTATAGTCCACCACCGCGCCGACCGAGTTGCCGGGATAGGCCGCAGAAAACGGCCCGTACATCACGTCCACACGGTCGATCTCCTCGGGGGTCACCAGGCCCCAGCGGGGCGGAAACGAGAGCCCGCCGACGCCGTTGCCCAAGTAGTTGGACAGCAGAATGCCGTCGGCGTACACCGCCGATCGGGCGCTATTGCCGGTGCCGGATGCGCGGCTGGACAGGATGGCGTGGTTGTAGTCGCCGATGTAGCGCTTGCGCACCAGCAGGCTGGGAAAGTACTTGATCGCATCTTCGCTGTCCGTGGCGTTGATGGTTTGTTCGATCTGCTCGCGGGTCACTCCCTCGGTGGTGGTGGGAATCTGCGTTGGCAGCGACGTCGGCTGGCCACCGGTGACGGTGACGACGCCAAGGGATTTGCTGGGCGCACTTTGTGCGGCAGCGATCAAAGGGAAGGCCAAGGCGAGCGCCAAGGCCATGCGGTTCTTGCGCATGAAAAACTCTGGAATCTGACGAAAGAGGACCGGCAGGCATCTGCGTGCCTGCGGCAGCTACTAAATTGATAGCGTCAGAGAAGCGGGGGGCCCCGCGCGGAAAGTGGAGGCGCTGTCCGCGCCGCAACGGGCACGGGCAAAGCCGCGGTGGGTGCGTGTGCCGGGGGTTGATGCAGCGTGAAAATCAGCGCCACCGGCGGAGCGCAGGTCGTAACGCACAACCAGCAGTCCGGCAGGTGGCTGCTGCCGTCCGGCGCGCCGCCATCGCCCGTGACCAGCACCTTCATCGAGCCAGAGCCGGAGCAGATCAACTCCAACGCCGGCGGCTTGAGGACCGGTGACGCCACGGCCACACCAACGGACAGGGCAAACCACGCCAGCACAAGGCAGGCAAGACGGCGGGCGCGGCGCAGGTTTTCCATGGAAGCCGCAACTCTACGGTATGCACCGGCCATCCTGGCTATTCCCCTGCTGCTTCTCAGGTGATGTTCGCGTGACGTTGAGTAACAAGCAAGCTACGGACCACGTATTGCATGGTTCACGAAAGCACGCTTAGGGCACGCGCGAGCGCCACAACGAAATGGCGATCTCTTCCGGGGCCCGCGTCCGGGCACGGGCAGTGTCGGGCTGGGCCGCTGGTTTGGCGAGCGTCGTCAGTTCGCGGGCTTGTACGGGCGCTTCTTGATATCGCGCGGCACGAACACCTTGCCGCCGTTGCCCGGCCTCGCGGGTTTGCCAAATCCGCTCTTGCGATCGGCGAAGTCGCCGCGAGCCGCGAAGCCTTCTGAACGCGCTCCGGCGAAGCGGTCGTTGAAGCCGCCCTTGCGCGCATAGCTGAAGCCGTCGCGCGCGCCGTCATTCTGGTGGCCTGCGCCAAACGAACGCGCACCGCGCGCGGCTTTGTCGGCAAAGCCGCCACTGAGGCCCGTTCCACCGCCGCGGTTGGCGCCGAACCCGCGGCCTCGCGGCTGGCTGTCGCGGGCACGGCCGGCAAAGTCGCCGCCCGCGTGGCCGCCGCGCGGCGCGCGCTGCTGCGGCTCCAGGCCGGGAATCACGTCCGCCTTGAACGGCTGCCGGGTATAGCCTTCGATGTCGAAGATCTTGCGGCGGTCCCTGAATTCGGCGAAGGTGACGGCCAGGCCGTCGCGGCCCGCGCGGCCGGTGCGGCCGATGCGGTGGGTGTAGTCCTCGGCCTTCATCGGCAGGCCGAAGTTGAACACGTGGGTGATCGTGGGCACGTCGATGCCGCGGGCCGCGACGTCGGTCGCCACCAGCACCTGCACATGGCCCTGGCGCAGCGCCATCAGGCGGCGGTTGCGCAGGCCCTGGTTCAGCGCGCCGTGCAGCGCGACGGCGTCGAAGCCGGCTTGCTGCAGGTCGTTGGCCAGGCCGTCGCATTCGACCTGGGTGCTGGCGAAAACGATGGCCTGGTTGATGGAGGTATCGCGCAGCCAGTGGTCCAGCATCTTGCGCTTGTGTTGCGCGTTGTCGGCCCAGAACAAAACCTGCTTGATGTTGACGTGCTTTTCCTGCGGGTTGTCGATCTGGACCCTGCGGGGCTGGCGCATCACGCGCGCGGCCAGTTGCTGGATGCGCGGCGCGAAGGTGGCGCTGAACATCATGGTCTGCTTGCGGCGAAGCGTGAGCTGGTTGATTTCGGCCAGGTCGTCGGCAAAGCCCAGGTCCAGCATGCGGTCGCCCTCATCGACCACCAGGAATTGCACCTGTTCGAGCTTGATCTGCGAGGAGCGCTGCAGGTCCAGCAGGCGGCCCGGCGTGGCGACCACGAGGTCGGCGTTCTGCAGGCGCGCGATCTGCATCTGGTAAGGCATGCCGCCCACCACATTGGCCACGCGCAGGCCGCGGCAATGCTTGACCAGGTCGATGGCGTCGTGCGCGACCTGCTGCGCGAGCTCGCGCGTGGGGCACAGGATCAGCGCGCCGGGCGTGGCGGCCTTGAAATTGCGGGCGTTCGTCGGGTCCTTGCGCTTGGGGCGCTTGGGTGCGCTCTCGCCCCTGGCGGCGGCTTCGGCTGCCGCGCGTTCGAAATCGGCGCGCTCGGCGGCAAGGGCCGCCGCCTGCTGCTTCAGCAGTGCCTGCAGCACCGGCAACAGGAAGGCCGCGGTCTTGCCGCTGCCAGTCTGGCTGGAAACCATCAGGTCGATGAAGTCCGCGCCGTCTTCGTCAGCGGGCATGGCCAGCGGGATGACCTCGTCCTGCACCGGTGTCGGCTGGGTGAACCCCAGGTCTTCCACGGCACGGATCAGCTCGGGCGCGAGGCCCATTTTCAGAAAGCCGTTGGGTGCCAGGGGCAGGCTCTGCACCACAGCGTTGCTGCCGTGGTCGGAGAATTCGGCAGGCGCAAAGTTGCCCTGCACTTCAAAAGTGTCGGTCATGAGTAGGCTCACACGCATACGCCGCCATCGGATGGGCGGCGTTGTCGTCAATGGTTAAGAAACATCAACCATCAAACGACTGTCAGCACCGCAAGGCGGCTCTGGTGGTTCACAGCTGCGCGCTGTTCCGGCATTCGGCGCCACAGCGCCGTCTTGATGCCGGTTGAACCGGGTGTGAAGGGAGATGTACGAGGGCTGCCTATGCAGCCAAGCCTTGAATTATCGCACGTTCAGGGCTTTGCTGCAACGATGCCGGCGCTCTCGGGCCTCAGAAAGTGTG
>DATMBW010000139.1:0-3076 GCA_035559095.1 Ramlibacter sp. | reverse complement strand
CCGCCGCCACCGCCGCCGCCGCCATCACCACCACCACCGTCAGCCTCATGCGATTCGGACTGGGTCTGCGCAGCGGGGTGCTCGGGTTTTCTGCCAGGAACCGCCGTCGTGCCGCGGCGGACCCGCGCGCTCAGATCGATGTCGCGCATGATCCCCTGGGCGATCAGGAACTCGTTGACTTCATGGTACGCGCGGGGCACATGTTCCAGGATATGCCGCTGGATAACGTCCTGCACCAGGAGCCATGCCTCGCGGGAAAGCTCCGCGCCGTCCCATTGCTCGACCAGCAACTGCGCGAGCGCCTCGGGCCGCAGCACGTCGGTGGCGGCCAGCTCATCGCCGCCTTCGAGGTACTGCATCCGCAGCCGCAGGTCATTGAGCTCCCATGTGGCCTTTTCCTGGATCGCCAGGGCCAGCCGCGACGACAGGATCTTGCGCTCCACCACATCGTCGCCGATCAATTCCAGGCTGGTGGACTCGAGCCGGATGCGCGCCGTGGCCGTCGGCGGCACGATCGCCTGCCGCCAGGCCCGGGCCGCCGCCTGCGCCCAGGCAGTGCCCTTGCGGTCGAAGTCCATCATCGCATCGCGCCGGCCCTGGATGTCGCGCGAGCTGCCGCTGCTGTCGACCAGCTCGGACAGACGGCTGCGGATCGCCTGGACCAGCGGCGGCAAGACCGCCTCCGCATGCGCCACGAACTGCTCGCGCGCCTGCCGCGCGATCCGCGCGCCGGCGCCCTGGGGCAGTTGGGAAGCGTTCATCCTAGACGGTGGCGCCCGCGTTCGGGTCGTTCGGGTCCTCGTCCTTGCGAGGCGTTGACTTGACCAGGTCCTCGCGCTTGATGCCCAGCCACATGGCGATCGCCGCGGCGACGAAGACGGAGGAATAGATGCCGAACAGGATGCCGATGGTCAGCGCCATCGCGAAGTAATGCAGCGTCGGGCCGCCGAACAGCAGCATCGACAGCACCATCATCTGGGTGCAGCCGTGCGTGATGATGGTCCGGCTGATGGTCGACGTGATCGCGTTGTCGATGATCTGCACCGTGTTCATCTTGCGATAACGGCGGAAGTTTTCGCGGATCCGGTCGAAGATCACCACCGATTCGTTCACCGAATAGCCCAGCACCGCCAGCACCGCCGCCAGCACGGCCAGCGAGAACTCCCACTGGAAGAACGCGAAGAATCCCAGGATGATGACCACGTCGTGCAGGTTGGCGATGATGGCCGCCACCGCGAACTTCCACTCGAAGCGGAAAGCCAGGTAGATCATGATGCCGGCCACCACCATGGCGAGGGCCTTCAGGCCGTCGGTGGCCAGCTCCTCTCCCACCTGCGGACCGACGAACTCGGTGCGGCGCAGGCTCACGCCGGGGTCTTGCGCCTTGAGCGACGAGAGGACCTTTTCGCTCTGCTGGGCCGAGCTCACGCCCTTTTGCGCCGGCAGACGGATGATCACGTCGCGGGAGGTGCCGAAGTTCTGCACCTGGACGTCGGCGAAGCCCAGCCCGGACACGGTGCGCCGCACGTTCTCGACGTCGGCCGGCTGCGAGTAGCTCACTTCCATGACGGTGCCGCCGGTGAATTCCACCGACAGGTGCAGTCCGCGATTGAACAGGAAGAACACGGCGGCGGCGAACGTCAGGAAGGAGATCACGTTGAAGATCAACGCGTTCTCCATGAACGGGATGTCGCGGCGAATCTTAAAAAACTCCACTGATTTCCTTTCGGGAGTTTTTCAGCGCAAGCTCATATGCGCTTGCGCATGTGACGCTGGAGCTGAATAATTCCATAAGTGTTTTCTATCTTCCTCACTCGGCTTTTGTCAGTGCGCCATCGCCGTCGGGCCGCCACACCGTGCCGATCGACACCGTCTTGAGTTTCTTCTTGCGGCCGTACCAGAGGTTGACCAGGCCGCGCGAGAAGAACACGGCGGAGAACATCGACGTGAGAATGCCGATGCAATGCACAACCGCGAAGCCGCGCACCGGCCCCGAGCCGAATGCCAGCAGCGCCACCCCCGCGATCAGTGTGGTGATGTTGGAGTCGAAGATCGTGCCCCAGGCGCGCTCGTAGCCGGCGCTGATGGCGGCCTGCGCCGAAGCGCCGCCGCGCAGTTCCTCGCGCACCCGCTCGTTGATCAGCACGTTGGAGTCGATCGCCATGCCCAGGGCGAGCGCCATGGCCGCCATGCCGGGCAAGGTCAACGTGGCCTGCAGCATCGACAGCACGGCGACCAACAGCAGCAGGTTCGCCGCCAGCGCCACGCCCGAGAACAGCCCGAACAGCATGTAATAGACGGCCATGAACGCGCAGATCACGGCAAAACCCCAGGCCACGCTGTGGAAGCCCTTGGTGATGTTCTCGGCGCCCAGCGTCGGGCCGATGGTGAGCTCTTCGATGATCTCCATGGGCGCGGCCAGCGAGCCGGCACGCAGCAGCAGCGCCACGTCGTTCGCCTCGGTGGTGGTCATGCGCCCGGAGATCTGCACCCGGCCGCCGGGGATCTCGCTGCGGATCACGGGCGCGGTGATCACCTCGCCCTTGCCTTTCTCGATCAGCAGGATCGCCATGCGCTTGTTGACGTTCTCGCGCGTGACCTCCTGGAAGATCTTGGAGCCCGGCCCGTCGAGGCGCAGGTGCACCGCGGGCTCGTTGGTCTGGTTGTCGAAGCCGGGCTGCGCGTCGGTGAGCCGGTCGCCGGTCAGCACGACCTGGCGGCGCACCAGCAGCGGCTGGCCGTTGCGCTCGACGAAGTACTCGGTGCCGAACGGCACCTGGCCGCGCGCCGCGGCGACCAGCGCCTCCGGCGTCATGTGCTCCTCGGCCACCATGCGGATCTCGAGGCTCGCGGTGCGTCCGAGGATGTCCTTGGCCTTGGCGGTGTCCTGCACGCCGGGCAGCTGCACCACCACGCGGTCGGCGCCCTGCTGCTGGATCACCGGCTCGGCGACGCCGAGCTCGTTGATGCGGTTGTGCAGCGTGGTGATGTTCTGGCGCAGCGCGTATTCCTGGGTGCGCTTCACCGCCTCGGGCTTGAGGCTGCTGACCAGCAGCAGGTCCTGCCCGTCCTCGCG
>DATMBW010000138.1:0-3678 GCA_035559095.1 Ramlibacter sp. | reverse complement strand
GCTCTGCCTTGGAATAGTTGTATGCGATTCGAGTATTGGACCCCAGCCGGGCGCCGGATGGAAGATCGCCCCGTCAAAACGATTCCACCGCCCCGGAGACCCCATGCCTTCCATCTCGAACTATCGCGGGATCATCCCCGCCATTGCGTGTACTTTCACGCCCGATCACCGCATCGACGAGCCCGCCCTACGCAAACTCGCTTCCTGGCTGGCCGGCCACGAAGGCGTGGTGGCAGTCATGACCAACGGCCACACCGGCGAGGTGTTCTCGCTCACTCCAGCCGAGCGCGCGCAGGTCACCCGCATCGTCGCCGACGAGCTGAAAGGCCGCCTGCCGGTGATCTCATCCATTGTGTGCGAGGGGCTGGCCGAGGCCGCCGAGCATGCGCGGGCCGCTCGCGCCGCCGGTGCGGTGGCGCTGGACGTGATGCCACCACATCACTGGCTGCGCTTCGGCTTCACGCCGGGCCACGCCCTGCTGTATTTCGAGGCGATCCACAAGGCCGCGCCGGACCTCGACCTGGTGTGTCACGTCTATCCGGCCTGGACGCGCGCCTCCTACTCGCCGCAGCTGCTGGCCGACCTGGCGCGGCTGCCCTACGTGCAGGCTTTCAAGGTCGGGCAGCGCGACATGAACAAATACGCCCGTGACATCCAGGCGATTCGCGAGGCCGACGTTTCGAAGGCGATCCTGACTTGCCATGACGAATACCTGCTGGCCTCCATGGTGCAGGGTGTGGATGGCGCGCTGGTCGGCTTCGCCACCTTTATCCCGCAGCTCATCATCGACCTGTGGAATGCGGTGAAGGCGGGCGACCTGAAGAAGGCGATGGCGGTGCAGGCCGTCATCACCCCGCTGAAGGACGCCGTCTACGGCGGCGGCGAGCCGACCGGCGAAGCCCACGCACGCATGAAGGCCGGCATGTACCTGGCCGGCGTGATCGCCGACGCCACCGTACGCCCGCCCACCGAAGCGCCGAATCGCGCCGAGATGGAAGCGCTGAAGGCCGCGACGCTGCAGGCAGGCCTGCTGGTGCGCTGAACCTGCCACCCCTCACACCCCCCCACGAAGGAGACCCTCCAGATGCAACGCAAAACCTTTGTTCGCGCGGCCCTCGCCGCGGTGGCGCTGGCCGCCACGTCCTGGAGCTACGCGCAGGCGTACCCCAGCAAGCTCGTGCGCGTCGTCATTCCGTTCCCGCCGGGCGGCACGCTCGACACCCTGGGCCGGGCGCTGGCGCAGAAGCTGGGCGACCAGTTGAAGCAACCCATCGTGGTGGAGAACAAGCCCGGCGGCAACGGCATCATCGGCGCCGACGTGGTGGCCAAGGCGCCGGCCGACGGCTATACGCTATTGTTCAACGCCTCTACCTTCGTGACGGCACCGATGACGATGAAGTCGGTGCCGTATGCGATCGTGCGTGACTTCACGCCGATCGCCCTGGCGGCGAAGGCGCCGCTGTCGGTGGCGATCAACAAGAAGCTGCCCGTCACCGACCTGAAGTCGCTACTCGCCTACGCCCAAGCCAACCCGGGCAAGCTGACCTTCGCGGTCGGCTCGATCGGATCGGCGGGCCACCTGTCGACCGAATTGCTGAAGCGGGCCGGCAAGATGGAATACATGGTGGTGCCGTACAAGGGCACAGCGCCGGCCTTCCAGGACTTGATCGGCGGCCAGATCGACGGCTTCATCGATCCGATCCTCGGCTCGCTGCAGTACCACCGCAGCGGGATGCTGAAGGTGATCGCGGTGACGTCGTCGACGCGAGCACCCAGCCTGCCCGACGTGCCGACGGTGGGCGAGACCCTGCCGGGCTACGAGTTCTACAGCTGGTACGGCCTGTGGGGTCCGGCCAACCTGCCGGCGGAGATCACGCAACGGCTGAACGCAGAGGTGAACAAGGCCCTCGCCAGCGCCGACCTGCGCGACAAGTTCATCCCGCAAGGGCTGGTGTTCACACCGGGTAGCGTGGAGGACTTCGCCAAGTTCCAGCGCGAGGACATGGCGCGCGCGCAGAAGATCATCACCGAGAGCAACATCCGTGTCGAATGACCCGACCGGCACGGCCGTGGTCACCGGCAGCAGCAGCGGCATCGGCCGCGCCGTTGCGCATCACCTGCTGGCGCAGGGCTGGCGCGTGCGCGGGCTGGACGTCGCGCCGCCCACGCTGAGCGCCGAATGCTTCGAGGCCATCCCGGTGGACCTCGCCGACCGTAGCGACATTGCGCGGGTCGCCCCCCGCCTCGTGGATGCGCAGGCGCTGGTGCATGCGGCTGGCGTGTTGCGCGTCGGGCCGCTCGGGCAGCTCGATCACGATGCCGGCGAGCTGATGTGGCGCCTGCATGTGCAGGCGCCGACGACCCTGGCCGACCTCGTTGTGCCCGCGATGGCGCAGCGCGGTTTCGGCCGCGTGGTGCTGATCGGCAGTCGCGTGGCCCAGGGCATGCCGGGCCGCGGCCAGTACGCGGCCACCAAGGCGGCCCTCGTCGCGCTGGCGCGCAGCTGGGCGGCGGAGCGCGCGGGCCAGGGTGTCACCGTCAACGTGGTGTCGCCCGCCGCCACCGAAACCTCCATGCTGCAGGACCCGGCCCGTGCGGCGAGCGCGCCGCGCCTGCCGCCCATCGGCCGGCTGATCCAGCCCGCCGAGATCGCCGCCTTGGTAGGCTACCTGCTTTCGCCCGCCGCGGCCGCCATCACCGGCCAGGACATCGCCATCTGCGGCGGCGCGTCCCTCAACCAGTGAAACCCCATCCACATCTACTTGTATGAAGATCGTCAACATCCTGGAATCCACGCGGCCGATCAAGTCGGACATCCGCAATGCCTTCATCGACTTTTCCAAGATGACCCTGAGCCTGGTCGCGGTGGTCACCGACGTAATGCGCGACGGGAAGCCCGTTATCGGCTATGGCTTCAATTCCAACGGCCGCTACGGCCAGGGTGGGTTGATTCGCGAGCGCTTCGCGCCGCGACTGCTGGAAGCCGAGCCCGAGTCGCTGCTCGACGAGGCCGGCGGGAACCTCGACCCGCATAAGGTCTGGGCGCGCATGATGGTCAACGAGAAGCCCGGTGGTCATGGGGAACGCTCGGTCGCGGTCGGCACGATCGACATGGCGATCTGGGATGCCGTGGCCAAGATCGAGCGCAAGCCGCTGTTCCAGCTGCTCGCCGAGCGTTATGGCACCGGCACGCCGAACCCGCGCGTGTTCGTCTATGCCGCCGGCGGCTACTACTACCCGGGCAAGGGGGTGGAGGGCCTGCAGCGCGAGATGACCAGCTACATCGAGCGCGGCTACTCGGTGGTGAAGATGAAGATCGGCGGCGCGCCGCTGGCGGAAGACTGCCGCCGCATCGAGTCGGTGCTGAAGATCCTGGGGCCGGGGCGGCACCTCGCGGTGGATGCCAATGGCCGCTTCGATCTCGCGACGTCGGTGGACTATGCGCGCGCGCTGTCGCAGTACCCGCTGTTCTGGTACGAGGAGGCCGGCGATCCGCTGGACTACGAACTGCAGGCGAAGCTGAGTGAGGTCTATGCGGGCTCGATGGCCACCGGTGAGAACCTGTTCTCGATGCAGGATGCGCGCAACCTGATCCGCTACGGCGGCATGCGGCCCGACCGCGACTGGCTGCAGTTCGACTGCGCGCTCAGCTACGGACTGGTGGAATACCTGCGGACA
>DATMBW010000137.1:0-4352 GCA_035559095.1 Ramlibacter sp. | reverse complement strand
ACTTGGCCCAATAGGCCTAGATCCAGCAAGTGGTCCTGGCCTAGCCGCGTGGCCCACTGCGGAAAGCCGCTGCGCAGCTGGTCCAGCACGGTCTTCCGGCAATCGAGTTCGACGCGATGCCGCTGTCCGTAGTCGAAGCCGATGGTCTCTACGAGCTCGTACCGTTGCAGCGCCCAGGCCAAGCAGGTTGCGGAGTCCTGCCCGCCCGAGAAAAGAACCATGGCTTTGGTATGCATGGACGGACTGTACCGCCCATGTCGGGAGCTGCAGTCACGGGGCCGATCGGCCGGCCGGTGCGCTATCGCGCCGAAAAAGATCGCGATGCGGGTGCGGGCGCGCGATGCGCGCCGAGTCCCTTACTTGTTCGTATGCTTCCCGTCATGCTTGGCCGTGTCCCTCTGCCCACTGGGGCCGGCCGGACTTGCGTCCCCCGGCTTTTCGACTCTGCGCCCCAACGCTGTCGTGCGGCCCGACGACGGGCGCTGGTAGAGGGTGCGCAGGGCGTCCGTGAGCCGCCTCTTTTCCTCCTGGGGCGTCTGCGCGCCGGCGCGCTTCAGGTACAGCGCTCGGCTGCGCTCGATGACTTGATGGGACCATTGGTGCGGGGTGGGGGTGAAATTGGCCATGGCGTACTCCTTGATCGCAGTGAGTGTGCGCTTATGACCGGCATTGCGCTGTAGGCCAACTTCCTGTCGAGGCTGCCGATAGGGGCATACAGGGCAAGCGCAGGCTCATGGTCAGCGATGGAGACAGGGAACCAAATAGTTGAGCTTGGGCCGCGGCGCTCCATAATCCCTGCACTGACACTGAAGGAGGTACGGCATGGCCTTGCTGGTGCTGGGATTGGTTCTTTTCCTGGGCGTGCACTCCACGCGCATCTTTGCCGACGGCTGGCGCACGGCCACGATTGCCCGGATCGGCGAGAAGCCCTGGAAGGGCGTGTACACGCTGCTGTCGATCGGGGCGTTCGTGGTGCTGGTGTGGGGCTACATGCGGGCCCGGCAGAACCCCGTGCTGCTGTGGACGCCGCCGGTGGGGATGCGGCACGTGGCGGCGCTGCTGATGGTGATCGCGTTCGTCCTGTTCGTGGCCGCCTATGTGCCGCGCAACTGGTTCAAGGCGAAGCTGCACCACCCGCAATTCGTGTCGGTGAAGGTCTGGGCCTTCGCGCACCTGCTGGCCAACGGCATGTTGATCGACGTGCTGTTGTTCGGGGCCTTTCTGGTCTGGGCGGTGCTGGGCTTTACCGCGGCGCGGCGGCGCGACCGGGCGACGCACACCTTTTACGCGCCCGCGAGCGTGCGGGGCACGGCGATCGCTACTGTGGTGGGGCTGGTGGCCTTCGCCGTGTTTGCGTTCTGGCTGCACGGCTGGCTGTTCGGCGTGAAACCGTTCGGGGCGATGGGACTGCGATGAACGTCCACGTCCTGCGCCTGGCGCCCGGCGACGACCTGCGCGGCGCGCTGGAGGCCTCGTTCGCCGAGCTTGCGCGCGTTCACGGCATCGCCGCGGCCTGCATCGTGTCGGCCGTGGGGAGTCTCTCGCAGGCCATCCTGCGTTATGCGGACAAGGCCGGCGGCAGCGAGATCCAGGGGCCGCTGGAGCTGCTGATGCTCTCGGGCACGCTCAGCGCCGACGGCGCGCACCTGCATGCGAGCGTGGCCGATGACCACGGGGCGGTCAAGGGCGGGCACCTGTTGCCGGGCTGCATCGTGCGCACCACGGCCGAAGTGGTGATCGCGCTGCTGCCCGGGTGGGAATTCCGGCGCGAGCTGGATGTGGCGACGGGGGCCAAAGAGCTCGTGGCGCGACCGGAAAATCCCCAACGCTGACAAATCCGCGTTGCCCGCGGGTGTCCAATATCCGCTCCGTTCTTTTCCTTCGAGAGGTACCACATGGCCAGCCTTCCTTCCAGCGTGCTGTCGCATGTCTCGCTCGGCACCAACGACTATCCGCGCGCCAAGGCCTTCTACGACGCGGTGCTCGCCACCCTGCAGATCCGCTGCGTGATGGACTTTCCGGGCGGCGCGGGCTACGGCCGCGCTTTTCCCGAGTTCTGGATCCAGTCGCCGCACGACGGCGGCCGCGCCTTGGCGGGCAATGGCGCGCACGTCGCGTTCCTGGCCAATTCAGTGGACGAAGTCAAGGCCTTCCATGCGAAGGCGCTCGAGCTGGGCGGCACGGATGACGGCGCGCCGGGCTACCGGCCGGAGTACACGGCCGGCTACTACGCGGCGTTCGTGCGCGACCTCGACGGCAACAAGATCGAGGCCATGTTGATGGCCGCCAAATAGCGGTAAGGCTGGCCTCGCCTGGCGAGAGGGCTCAGTAGCGCAGGTCGCGCAGCGCCGGCGCCTGCAGGTCGGCGAACTGGAAGTAATGCGCAAGCCCCAGCTCGGACCCTCTTGGACGGTAGGTGCCGTCGGGCTGTTTGACGAAGAGCTGCTTGCCGGCCATCAACCGGCGTAGCGCGGGCTCGAGCTGGCCCAGGGTTCCTGGGCTCAACCAGGCGGCAACCACGCTGCCGGCATCGAAAGAATCCTGAACAAACTGCATGGCACTCCGGTGCGAATCAGATGACGGGCTCCCCTACCACGATCTCTTTTTCGGGGCCTCTATCGGCCTTTGTGGAGCGGATTTTCCGCGCTGCAGCAAATTTTGGAAGGCCGCGCGATGACAAACAGCTATTTGGGCCGCCACTGTTACCAATCCGTTGTATGCACGCAAATATATTGCACGACGGCGCGCGCGGCTTGCGAACTATGGACTGCGTTTGCGAGCCCGAAGGCCGAGATCGGGCCTTTCAGGGGGCCGGAATCCCCATGAGCGGGCGCTCAGCGCCTTGTCCAGCAAACCGAGCATGTTGGTCCACACTTGCCGCGTGCGCTCGGCGGTCGCGCGGGCATGGTCGCTGTCGCCCAGGTCGTGCGTGAGCACGAGGTCGGACAGGTTGGTGCCCATCGGCACCACGTCGATCGTCACGCGCGTGGGCGCATCGGCATAGAGCCCGATGCTGAGGTCAAAGGCCAGGCGCCCGGGGCGGTCGATCTCCACGTACACGCCGCGGTGCTGCGCCTCGAAGAAACTCTCTTCGCCATCGGCCACCGGACGCCGGTCGGTGACCGTGAAGCCGCCGCCGACTTGTGGGTCGATCTCGCAGTGAAGGATGTTGCCGGTGCGGGTGCCGAACAGGAAGCGCGCCGCCACGGCCGGCGTCAACCAGGCATCGAACACGCGTTCCGCCGGCGCGTTGTAACGATGCGTGACGCGAACGATGGAGCTGCTCATCCGCTATTTATCTTCCGCGCTCGCCCCCGTGTCAAGAGCTGCGCCGGCCTGTGTTACTTCTGGTCGGGCAGCTCGATCTTGACTTCCAGCACCTCCAGGTTGTCCTGGCGCTCCAGGTTCACCTTGATGTCCTGCAGGTCGATCTTGACGTACTTGCCGATCACGGCCACCAGGTCGCGCTGCAGCGCCGGCAGGTAGTCCGGCTGCGCCGCGCTGCGGCCGCTGCGCTCGTGCGCGAGGATGATCTGCAGCCGCTCCTTGGCGACGCTGGCGGTCTTTTTCTTCTCACCGAGCAGGAAAGAAAGGAATGAGCCCATGCTTCACTTGCCCCCGAACAGCCGCTTGAGGAAGCCGCCCTTCTGCGGATCGACGAAGCGCATCGGCTTGTCCTGGCCCAGGAAGCGGTCGATCACGTCCTTGTAGGCTTCGGAAACCTCGCTGCCCTTCATGTGCACGGCCGGCAGGCCCTGGTTGGAGGCCTGCAGCACCGATTCGCTCTCCGGGATCACGCCGATCAGCTTGATGCGCAGGATGTCCTTGATGTCCTCCAGCGACAGCATCTGGCCCTGGTCCACGCGGTTGGGGTTATAGCGGGTGATAAGCAGGTGCTCCTTGACCGGGTCCTTGCCCTCGATCGCGCGCCGCGTCTTGCTGGCCAGCATGCCCAGGATGCGGTCCGAGTCGCGCACCGACGAGACCTCGGGGTTGGTGACCACCAGCGCCTCGTCGGCGAAATGCATGGCCATCAGGGCGCCGTTTTCGATGCCCGCGGGCGAATCGCACACGATGTAGTCGAAGCCCATGCCGGACAGGTCGTGCAGCACTTTCTCGACGCCGTCCTTGGTCAGCGCTTCCTTGTCGCGGGTCTGCGACGCCGCCAGCACGAACAAGTTGTCGCACTGCTTGTCCTTGATCAGGGCCTGGTGGAGGTTGGCCTCGCCCTGGATCACGTTGATCAGGTCGTACACCACCCGGCGCTCGCAGCCCATGATCAGGTCCAGGTTGCGCAGGCCCACGTCGAAGTCGATCACGGCGGTCTTGTGGCCGGCCAGGGCCAGGCCCGA
>DATMBW010000136.1:0-2196 GCA_035559095.1 Ramlibacter sp. | reverse complement strand
GTGGTGAACCGCACGGCCGACGAGTTGTGGAACCCGGTGCGCGAGTTCTGGCAGGAAAGCGGCTTCCTGCTCGCGCTGGACCAGGCCAACCTGGGCATCATGGAAACCGACTGGGCCGAAAATCGCGCCAAGATTCCGCAGGACTTCATCCGCAGCGCACTGGGCAAGGTGCTGGACTCGGTGTACTCCACCTCCGAGCGCGACCGGTTCCGCACCCGGCTGGAACGCAGCGCCAGCGGCGGCACCGAGATCTACATCAGCCACCGCGGGATGATCGAGGTCTACAGCAACACGCAGAAGGACCAGACCGTCTGGCAGACGCGTCCGACCGACCCCGAGCTCGAGGCGGAATTCCTGCGCCGGCTGATGGTCAAGCTCGGCGTGCCGCAGGAGCAGTCGAAGGCCCTGGTCGCCTCTGGCGTTGCCAAGTCCACCTCGCGTGTCGCCACCGTCGGCGCCACACCCGTGGTGCAGATCGACGAAGGGTTCGATCGCGCCTGGCGCCGGGTGGGCCTGTCGCTGGACCGGACCGGCTTCACCGTGGAGGATCGCGACCGCGCGCAGGGCACTTACTTCGTGCGCTATGTGGAACCCAACGCCGACAAGAAGGAAAAGGGATTCTTCGGCAAGCTGTTCAGCCGCTCGGAACCCACCGTTGCGCCGCTGAAGTACCGCATCAGCCTCAAGAGCCAGGGCGAGTCCACGACGGTGTCGGTCCTCAACGCGAGCGGCGCGCCTGAGACCTCCGCCAACGCACAACGCATCGTGCAGGTTATCGCGGATGATTTGAAATAACTTGCGGGACAGATCAAGATCGCGAGCGCAGCGAGCGATTTGCTCTGTCCCCAACTGATCAGAAGCGAAGCGCTTGTGGGACAGATCAAAGTCTGAATACCTTGTGGGACAGATCAAGATTGCGCGCGAAGCGAGCAATTTGCTCTGTCCCCAACTGATCAGAAGCAAGCGAGCAATTCGCTCTATCCCCAACTGGCTAAGAGCATCTGCCCATGCTTCGCTTCAAGAACCTGGGCAGCGGCAGCTCCGGTAACGCGACGGTCATCCAGGCGCGCAGCGAAAGCACGCTGACTCATTTGCTGGTCGACTGCGGCCTGGGCATCCGCCAGCTCGACGCGCGGCTCGGCCAGGCCGGCATGCTGGCCGGGCAGATCGACGCCATCTTCATCACCCACGAACACACCGACCACATCGGCTGCGTGCGCCGCCTGGTGCTGCGCGAACGCATTCCGGTCTGGATGAGCCATGGCACCTATGCGGCGTTGGGGGAGCCCGACTTCGACGGGCTCCTGCGGACCGCCTGCGACGGCGCGGCGATCGAAGTCGGAGCACTGCAGATCCACCCCTTCACCGTGCCCCACGATGCGCGGGAACCATTGCAGCTCACATGCACCGATGGGGCCGCCCGGCTGGGCATCCTCACCGACCTGGGACACGCCACCAGCCACGTGATGCAACAGCTGGCCGGCTGCGGCACGCTCATGCTGGAATGCAACCATGACGCGCAGATGCTCGCTGCATCCGCCTACCCCGCGTTCCTGAAGCGGCGCGTCGGCGGCGCCTATGGGCACCTGGCCAATGCCGCGGCGGCGGAGATCGCGCGCTCGGTCCAGCAGCGTGGCCTGAAGCAGGTGGTCGCCGCGCACTTGAGCGAACGCAACAACCGGCCCGACCTGGCGCGGCAGGCGCTGGCCGCGGCACTGGGCTGCCTCGATGCCGACATCCAGGTGGCCGACGCCGCTACCGGCAGTGGCTGGCTTTTGTGTTAGGAGCCTGAGCGGCAGAGAGAAGAAAAGCAAAAAGCCGCCCGAGGGCGGCTTTTTGACGGCTCGCGAAGGCGATTACTTGCCGGAAGCGGGCTTGGCGGCGGCGTCGGCCGCAGCCTTGGCGGCGGCGTCGGCGGGGGCCGCGGTCGGGCCGGCGGTGATCGCAGGAGCCGAAGCAGCGCCCGAGGCGGCCGTGGCGGCGGCGTCGGCCGCGGGAGCGGCGGCGGGAGCAGCAGCGGGAGCGGGAGCCGGAGCGGCTGCCGGAGCAGGAGCAGGAGCCGGCGCCGGCTCTTCCTTCTTGCCGCAAGCGGCCAGCGCAGCGGCTGCAATCAGCGTCGCCAGTACAAGCGATTTCTTCATTTCAGGTTTCCTTTTGTGGGAGATAAACAATTTCCGGAAATTGTCAGAGCCGCCG
>DATMBW010000135.1:0-4085 GCA_035559095.1 Ramlibacter sp. | reverse complement strand
CGGGCTATCGGCGCGTAGCCGCTCGAACCCGTCGCAGGCTTCGAGCTGAAGGCTGGCCACCCGCACGGCGCAGCGGGTCAACTCGGCGCGGGCGACCAGCGCCGGCTGGCCGGTGCTTCCCAGTTCGCTGCGCGCGCGCTCGAACTCCGCCGCCTCGACGCGGGCATTGCCGCTCATGTAAGCCTTCACATAGCGCTCGAGCGTGTCGTGGGCGTTGAGCTGCCAGTCCGGCGCCCGCGGCTTGCTTGCGCAGCCGGCAAGCAGGGCCAGGGAGATGGCGGCCAGCCAGGCGCTTTTCATGGCAACTTGACCTCGGTGTCGCGCGCGAACGGCCACTTGCGATTCAGTTCGTTGATCATGCCTTCGATCTTGCGCAGATTCGCCTCGACCTCGCCGCGCAGCGCTCCGAGATCGCTGGTGGCGCCGCGGACGTTGGCTCCGATGCCCTGCGCTTCGGCCAGCACCGCGTCCTCATTCTTCAGGCTGGCCCGGGTCTCTGCAAGCAGGTTGTTGAGCTGCGCGACCGTGGCGCGGGCGTCCCGCATCACGCCGTCGGGTCCGAACACCTGCGTATCGGTCTTGGCAGCCAGGCTGTCCACCCGCGCCAGCAAGGCATTGGTGCGGTCGAGCGCGGCAATCAGCTTGGCCGCGTCCGCATCGTTGCCGAAGACGACACCCAGCGCGCCGCGCGGACCCTTGAGCTTCTCGGTGACGTCTTGCAGGTTGGCCAGTGAAGCGCGCAGCGCGGCATCCTGCGCGGTCATGGCGCCAACGTTCTCCAGCACTTCCTTGGCCGATGCCAGTAAGTTGCGCAGTTCCGCGGTGGCGTCGCCGCGCAGCGCCGGCCTCTCGGCGCCGTCGGGCAGCGGCGGATCGGTGAGGACGCCCGTGAAGGCCCGGATATTGGTGCCGCCGACCAGGCTGCGCACCAGGGTGAAGACGCTGGTGGTGCGCAGCCAGTGGGCATCTTTTCGCGCCACGTCGACGATGATGCGCACGTCGCCGCTCGGTGCCAGTTCGACCCGCCGCACCCGCCCGATCGGGAAGCCGGAAAAAGTCATGTCCATGCCGACCACGACGCCTTCGGAGTCGTCCGTGACCAGCACCACCGTCTGCGTCGGCTCGAAAACGCCGCGCGCGTACAGCAGATAGAAAACCGCCCCCGCGATGAGCATGGCGGCGAACACGAGCAGCAGCGCTGCCTTGAGCTCGAGGTGCCGGACCGGCCGGGAGGCGGCGGGTTCCGAATTCTGGACCGGGGTATCGGGCTTGTCCTGCATGGGCATCAGTAGTAGTTGCCCGCGAGGGACGCCGCCTCCAGCACCAGCAGGACGGCGAACATGCGCACCAGCCCCTGCAAGGCCGCGCTCTCGCGCGAACCGTCGCCTTCCACGTCGTACAGCCCCGAGGCCATGGGAATGATCGAGACGGCCAGGCTGAAGAACAGCGTCTTGAGCACGAAGATCAGCGATACGGACGGGTTGAAGACATGGCCGAAAACATGCGTGTAGCCCGCCACGCCGGCCAAGGTCGAGCCATAGACGGCCAGATAAGCGAGCACCAGGGCGACCACGCAGCTGAGCGCCGCGAGCGTGATGGTGGCGAAGATGCCCGCCAGCGCACGGGGCAGCGCCTGCGTCACCACCGGATCGATGCCCTGCGCTGCCAGCGCGTCGAAATGCCCGGTGCGCCGCATCTCCGCCAGGGCGGCCCCGTTGGGAATGGTGCAGCGCAAGGCCACGAACAGCGCGGCCGTGAGCGGTATCAGCTCCAGCACCAGCACCCGGATCACCATCTCGAGCGCATAGCGCGTCAGCCCGTAACTCAGCGCGGTGACGACGACGATCCGCGTGATCACCAGCGTGAGCAGCGCGCACAGCACGGTGAACCACCACAGGATGGGTGCGGTGTCCAGGTAAACGTGGCGCATCAGCGCCTGGCGTGTCCCCCGGGTGTAGCTGGACGGCGACATCGCCAGCACCAGTATCGATGAGCCGAAGAAGATGATGCGCCACCAGCCGGCGAGCCAGCGCAGCGGCGCACGGCCGGTGTGGCCGATCTCCTTGAGCCCCGCGAATTGCGCCGTCATGGGCGAAATCATAGGTCAGCCCGGCACGGGGCCTTTCCCTGACCGCAAGGCCAGGTGCCGGCCCGCGACAATTGCTGCCAGAGGCCCTCAGGCCTTCGAGGAGAAATGCAATGGCCGGCCATGAGTACGACCTGTTCGTCATCGGCGGGGGCAGCGGGGGCGTGCGGGCGGCGCGTACGGCGGCGCAGCACGGCGCCCGTGTGGCACTGGCCGAGGCGGCGGCGCTGGGTGGAACCTGCGTCAACGTCGGCTGCATTCCGAAGAAGCTTTACGCCTACGCGGCCCACTTCGCGCACGATTTCGAGGACGCCGCCGGGTTCGGCTGGGACCTGCGCGCACCGCGGCTGGACTGGAGCCGGCTCAAGGCCAACCGCGCCAAGGAAGTGGCGCGCCTCAACGGGGTCTACCGGCAGCTCCTGGCCGGCGCCGGGGTCGAGGTCATCGCCGGCTGGGGGCGTCTCGCCGGTCCCCATGCCGTGCAAATACGCACGGCTGCGGGTGAAAGGCATTTCACCAGCCGCCATATCCTGCTCGCCACGGGCGGGACGCCCAGCGTGCCTTCGTTTCCGGGCTGCGAACACGTGGTGACTTCCGATGGCATGTTCGACCTCGACCCTTTCCCGGCGCGACTGCTGGTCGTGGGCGGCGGCTACATCGCGTGCGAATTCGCCTCGATCTTCAATGGCCTGGGCGCCAAGGTGACGCAGCTCTACCGCGGCGAGCAGCTGTTGCGCGGCTTCGACCACGACGTGCGCCACGTCATCGCGCGGGAGATGCGCAGGAACGGCATCGATCTTCGGCTGCGCAGCGACGTGCGCGCCATCCACCGGCAAGCGCACGGCCTGCAGGTGACGCTGCTCGACGGCGGCGCAATCGACGCCGACGCGGTGCTGTACGCGACCGGCCGGGTCCCCAACGTGAACGGGCTGGGCCTGCAGGCGGCCGGTGTGGCCCAGGGCAAGGATTCCGCCATCGCGGTTGACCAGGAATACCGCACCTCCGTCCCCTCGGTTTTCGCGCTGGGCGACGTCACGGCCCGGGTGCAGCTCACCCCGGTGGCGCTGGGCGAAGCCACGGCGCTTGCCAATGCGCTGTTCGGCCGGTCGCGCCGCGCGATGAGTTACGAGTTCATCCCGACCGCGGTCTTCACCCAGCCGGGTATTGCCACGGTGGGCTACACCGAAGAGCAAGCGCGCCGGACCTTCGCACATGTCGCGATTTTCCGCAGCGAATTCAAGCCGCTGAAGCACACGCTCAGCGGCCGCGGTGAACGCGCGCTCATGAAGCTCGTGGTGGACGCAGCCTCGGATCGGGTGGTTGGCTTGCACATGGTGGGCCCCGACGCCGCCGAGGTGGTGCAGGGATTTGCCGTCGCGATGAAGGCGGGCGCCACCAAGAAAGTGTTCGACGGCACCATAGGCATTCATCCCACCGCGGCCGAGGAATTCGTCACCATGCGCGAGCCGGCGCCGAGCTGAAACGAGCCGTCTTACACGCCATTACAAAAACGGGCAACCCCGCGACGCGCTTTACTTCGCCTTTGCACCGTTTTCAAGAGCTCAGGCGTTTTACTCTCTCTGAGAGAGACGTCATGACCGCCGGCCGCACGCTTTGTATCCGCCTTGCCCGCTTGTTGCCCGTTCTGCTTCTCGTACTGTGGGGGGCGCGAGCGGCCGCCCAGGCGGATCCGCCCGGGCGGGTGGCGCGGCTCAATCATGCCCAGGGGTCCGTCGTCTTCTCGCCCGCCGGCGACGACGAATGGACCGACGCCCCGTTGAACCGGCCGCTCACGCGCGGTGACCGGCTCTGGAGCGACCGCGGTTCGCGCGGTGAACTCCAGGTTGGATCATCGGCTGTGCGCATGGATGGGCAGACCCATCTGGAAATCATGGCGCTGGACGATCAGGCGGCCCAACTGAGCGTCACCCGAGGCGCGGTCCACGCCCGCGTGCGCAGCCTGCCGGAAGGCGAGAATTTCGAGATCGACACGCCCAAC
>DATMBW010000134.1:0-3047 GCA_035559095.1 Ramlibacter sp. | reverse complement strand
CGGGCCGTCGCTGCCTTGCTGCAGCGGCGCATAGGCGCGCCGCTTTTCGCCCTGCACCTGGTCGGGGTCGACCGCCGCACCCCGCGCGCGTCGCGCATGAAGCGCCGCGCGCGCGCCGGCATAACGGCCGGACGCCGCGGCATGCGAGTGGTCCTGCCCGCCGAACAGCAGGTCGCCCGCGCCGAACAAGCCGGGCAGGTTCGACTGCAGGTCCCAGTCCACCAGCAGGCCTCCGCACACGCCCTGGTCGCCGAAGGTGCGTTCCTGCGGCACCACGGGCTCGCGCATGCCGGAACCGCGCAGGAAATCGTACGCCTGCAGCACGTCGCGCTCGGGGTCGAAGCCGGCGGCGGAGTAGGTCTGCATGATCGGAATGCGGGTCTTGCCCTCGTTGCCGACCATGATGCCCCAGATGGCCTTGCGCTCCATCTCCGGCATGCCTGCCAGGTCGGCGTAAAACGGCGGCGTGAATTCGCCGGCCACCATGCGCGCTTCCAGATCCGGAATCGGCCGCGGGCCCAGGTATTGCGGCAGACCGGGGTGCGGATGCGAGCTCGAGCCGCCGCCCATGATGAAAAACTTCTGGCCTTCGACCGGCCGGCAGCGCTGGTCCACCGTGCCGAGCGGCCTGCCATAGGCGTCCACCCACGGCACCTCCTTGCCGTTGGCATCGACGATCGTGGTGGGGTACCAGGTGTTGATCGCGTTGCCGCTGCCGTAGGCCGGGAACGAGTAGCCGCTGCCGAACGGGGAGCGCATCGACTTTTCCATCATCGTGAACTGCGCGCCGGCGCGCCAGGCGATGGCATAGCCGGTACCGGAGCACGACGGCGGACGGAAGGTGGAGATCCCGCGCAGTTCCGAAGAAAAAGTCCAGATGCGCTGCGGCCGGTTGGTCGCCAGCACGGTGGCCTTGGCACGCACGACGATGAAAGCGCCGCTGCGCGAGTGCACGCCGGTGGCGCCCACCACCGCCGCGCCCGGACGCCCGCCCTCGGTCAGCAGCGACGTCACGGCCACGCGGTCGAACACGCGGATCCCCAGGCGCCTGCACTCCTCGCGCAGCAGCGGCTTGAAGTTGTGGCCCCAGACCCGCAGCACGAAGCGGTTGTTGTAGTCATAGGCGAACAGCAGCTTGCTCGCCTCGTCGCGAAACTCCGCGCCGGCGAATTCGTCCTGCGTATCGCGGATCTTTCCGCCATAGCCTTCCATCTCCAGCAGGGTTTCGTAGGCGGACGCGCACTGGATGAAGGTGGAGATGCCGCTGCGGTAGCCGCCCTGGTTGTCGATCAGGGCCTGCGCCAGTTCGCCCGGCGCGACGCGCGATGCGGGGTTGTCGGCGGCCCACTGCCAATGATCGACGCCGGCGCCGCCCGCGCCGCTGCGCTCCGTGGCCGCCTTTTCCAGGATGATCACCCGCGCGCCGCAGCGCGCGGCCGAGATCGCCGCCCAGATGCCGGCGATGCCGCCGCCGATCACCAGCACGTCGGCCTCGAGCGCGCGCTCGGAGCCGTACCGCACCGCATAGGGCCAACGCAGCTTTTCGTGGTCGTCGCCGGGTAATTGCATGTTGCCCTCTACATTCAGACGCGGAAGTGCTCGCCCGTGTCCTTGCGCTTCCAGCGCACGCGCTGCTGCAACGGGTGGTTCAGCCGGATCGCTCCCGGGCGCGGGCAATCGTCGACGCAGGGGCCGCAGTACCAGCACTCGTCGGGATGCAGGATCAGCGGCGGCTTGCCCTTCACCGGATTTGGAATGAAGACGTCCTCCAGGCACACGGTGAGGCAGCGATTGCAGCCGTCGCACAAGGCGGCGTCAAAAAGCACGGGGTTGCCCGGCGTGACGCGGTTGGGCAGCGCGTAAACGGTGTTCTGATCGGCCACGGGGTCTCCTCCGGCAAGCTGTGACCGCGAGACTAGCCCATCCGTTGCCGGGCGTCTGTCCCCTGCGATAGGGACAAACGCGCAACTGACGCGTCAGATCATCAGCGCGAACAGCTCGGCCTGGCTGGACACGCCGAGCCGGGCGTAGGCGCGCTTGCGGTAGGTGAGCACGGTGCTCAGAGCCAGCCCGAGGTCGAGCGCGATGCCCTGCGAAGTCATCCCGGTCAGCACCCGGGCCAGCACGGTCCGCTCGCGCGGGGTCAGGGCGCCATTGGTGGCGTGCAGGCGCGCGCCGAGCGCATCGATGCGATCGTCGCGATCGCGCGAGCGCAACCGCATGTTCATCACCGCCACATGCTTGACCGCCAGCGCTGCCAGCAGCGGCGCCAGCGCCTCGATCGCCCGAATCTGTTCCCGGATGAACGGCCCGGTGGCTTCCAGCCGGTACAAATTGAGCGCAATCAACTGGCCGGCGTCCGAAGCGCTGACGGTCAAGCGCTCCAGCAGGCCGGCGCGCTGGTAACAGCTTGCGCGATAGCTGTCGCTCGCGATCGCATCGCGGGGCAAATGGTGCACCGCCACACCGGTTTGCGCCGACAGCTTGAGGTTCGGGTCCTGGCGATACAGGCCGGCCAGATAAGCCCGTTGCACCTCTCCCACGTGGTCGCCACCGCGCCAGCTGGCCGATTCCAGCACCGGCGGGCGGCTACGGTCGGCAAAGCGCATCAGGCACACATGGTCGACCGGCACACCGCGATTGAGCGCCGCCAGCAACTCGCTGGCGAACGCCAGCGTTCCCAGCGCGGCTACCGTCGGGGCGAAAGCGGCGTCCGCGGATGCTGGGATTTCTGGCATGCCGGAATTCTATGGACCGTCGATCCGTTACCGGAAGTGAGGTTTCCCCTCGCCCGACCCAAGCCGTTGCGGCCGCGGACGATCCATAGGAGCCCAGGCTCCTAGGTCTTGAGCTTGCGCCCCAGGCGCTGTTCCACCGCCGCGATCTTGCTCTTCATCCGGCTCTCCGGACCAACGCGGTAGTCCATCTTCAGGTTCATCCCGATGCGCGCGCAGTCCGGCTGCAAGGTCTTGAAGCAGGCCGTGACGACACCCATCACCTGCTCCCAATCGCCTTCCAGCACGGTGCCCATCGGCGTGAGCTGGTAA
>DATMBW010000133.1:0-6309 GCA_035559095.1 Ramlibacter sp. | reverse complement strand
TCACGCTGCCCGAGCCAGGCCAGCGTTATGCCAAGGTCTGAGGGGTACCGCAGATGACGGACCAGAAGGTTGCGTTGGTCACCGGAGCGAGCCGAAACATCGGCCGGTCCATCGCTTTGGCGCTGGCGCGCCGCGGCTATGCTCTCGCCTGCTTCGGCAGAGATGCCGGGGCTTTGAATGAGACTGCGGGCCTGATTCGCGAGCTGGGCGCGCGGGCCAGCGTGTTCGTCGGTGACGCGAAGTCAAACCAGTCGCTGCAGGATTTCGTGGGGCACAGCCTGGAAACGCTCGGCGCGGTGGATGCGGTGATCAACAACGCCGGCATGCTCGTGGAGCGCCGGCCGCAGGACACCACGCCGGAAGAATTCTTGGAGACGCTGCAGGTCAACCTGGTGGGCCAGTTCACGCTCGCCCGCGCCGCATACGGGCCGATGAAGGCGCGAGGGGGCGGGGTCGTCATCAACATCGGGTCGCTGGCCGGTGCCACCGCCTTCCCCAAGGCGGCTGCCTATTGCGCCTCCAAGGCGGGGGTTGACGGACTCACCCGCGCCCTGGCCTATGACTGGGCCCGGGACAAGATCCGGGTCCTTTGCGTGGCGCCGGGTTATGTGGAGTCCGACATCTCCAAGGATGCGCTGGCGGACCATGCCACGCGCGATTGGGTCCTGCGGCGCATCCCGATGCGTCGCGTTGCCAAGCCCGACGAGATCGGCGAATTCGTGGCCTTTCTCGCTTCCGATGCAGCGGGCTTTTGCACCGGCGAAACCTACTACATCGACGGCGGCCAGCGGATGGCAGTCTAAGTCACGAGAGATCAGTGGTCGCGCCCTTGAACCGCATCGATCTGCTGTTCGCGCACAACGCGCGGACGATCGCCGCCAGGACGCACCTGGTGCTGCCGGACGGAAGCACGCAGAGTTACGGTTCGAGCTACGAGCGGGCCGCCCGCATCGCCGGGGCCATCGTGGCCGCCGGCATCGGTCCGGGGGAGCGCGTGCTCCTGCTCATGGGCAACTCGCGCGAGCTGGTCGAGATGTACATTGCCTGCAGCCTGGCCGGCGTGATCTGCGTTCCGGTGAACATCCTGACCACGCCGCGCGAACTGACGGCTACGGCGGCGGACTGCACCCCCTCGGCGGCCTTCGTCGAGCACCAGTTGCTCGATCGCATCGCGCCCGGTTTCCTCGCGCATGGCCTGCGCCTGAAAGTCGTGACGCATGGCGAGGCCGCCGGCTGGCAGGACTATGACGGGCTGCTGCAGGCGAGCGCGCCGCTCAAGCAGGCGCGCAGCGCCGACCCGGAAGAGCCCGCCGTGATGATCTACAGCTCGGGCACCACCGGCAAGCCCAAGGGCATCCTGCTGCGCCAGCGGGGCGTGACCGAGAACGCGCACATGACCAACCTGGTCCTGCGCTACCGGGCGAGCGATGTGGTCCTGACCATGCTGCCGCTTTTCTCGTCGTTCGGGTATTGTTTCGATTTTCTGATTGCGGCCGAAGCCGGCGCACGCACGGTCATCCTTCCCAGATTCGACCCGAAGATTGCCATCCAGGACATTGAACGCCACCGTGTCACGGTGCTCGTAGGTGTGCCCACCATGTTCGCGAGGTTGTTCGAGGCGCGCAATATCGAAGGCCGGGATTTTTCCAGCCTGCGCCTGATGGACGTCGGCGGCGGGCCGGTGTCCGACCGCCTCAAGCACGACCTGAAGAACTTGTACAAGATCGAGGTCGTCGAGAGCTACGGATTGTCCGAGATCTCGCCCGTCGCTTCCGTGCAAGTACCGTTCGCGGCCCACAAGGTCGGCGCCTGCGGCCATCCCCTGCCGGGCATCGAGGTCAAGGTGCTCGGCCCGGCCGACGAGGAACTGCCGCCGAACACGCCGGGGGAGTTCTGCTTCCGCTGCTCGACTTTCATGATCGGCTATTGGAACAACCCCGAACTCACCGCGCAGGCGCTGCGCGGCGGCTGGCTGCATTCCGGGGATATTGGAGTGGTGGACGAGGATGGCGAGCTCTTCGTGCGCGACCGCCTCAAGGACATGATCATCTCGAGCGGCTACAACATATATCCCAAGGAAGTGGAAAACGCGCTGTGCGAGCACGAGGCGGTACAGAGCGCGGCCGTCATCGGTGTCCCCGACGAGATCCGGGGTGAAAACATTCACGCCTTTGTGGTGCTCAAGCCGGGCCGGAACGCGGGCGCCGCAGACCTGATCGCGCACTGTGCCGCGATCATCGGCAAGCACAAGCTGCCCCGCGACGTGAGCTTCGTCAGCGAGCTGCCGCTCACCGCTTCCGGCAAGATCCAGCGGTTCGCCCTGCGGGAAATGCTCAGCCGGGACCATGCGGGGAAGCTGGCGGTGTCGAAGGTTTAGCGGGGGCCTGATGGCGCGTGGGTTGCCCACGGCGGCAACCGCTCGACGACACTTAAGTCGTCATCTTTGGGCCAACTGAAAGGGTTAACCCTCAGGGCCGCTAGAAGCCGGCGTCTAGAACCGGCCAACCCTGCTTGACGCACTGGCCTTTCGTGCAAAATAGAACGATCGTTCGTTTTATTGCGCACATCCCATGTCCGTCAGCGAATTGCCCCTGAAGCCGCAGCGCGCGTTGCGGGCCCTGCACAAGGGTCAGCAGACCAAAGCCGCCATTGTCGATGCCGCGCTCGGTCTGGCCACCCAGATCGGGCTGGAAGGCCTGTCCATCGGCGCCCTGGCCGAAGTCACGCAGATGAGCAAGTCCGGCGTGTTCGCCCATTTCGGCTCGCGCGAGGAACTGCAGATCTCGGTCGTCCGCGAATACCACACCCGGTTCGAGGACGAGGTGTTCTTTCCGGCCATGCAGGAGCCGCGCGGCCTGCCGCGGTTGCGCGCGCTGTTTGCCAACTGGATGAAGCGCACCTCGATCGAGATCGATTCGGGCTGCATCTACATCAGCGGCGCCGTGGAGTTCGACGATCGCGTCGGCCCCGTGCGCGACGCGCTGGTGGGGTCCGTGAAGACCTGGCTGGCCGCCATGCGCCGCGCCGTCGTGGCGGCCAAGGATGAAGGCCATTTGCGAGCCGACGCCGACGAAGACCAGCTGCTGTTCGAAATCCACGGGCTGATCCTCGCGCTGCACTATGAAGCGCGCTTCCTGAAAAACCCCGGTTCGATAGACCGTGCCAACGCGGGCTTCGACAACATCCTCAAGCTGTACGGTGCCGACGCATTGCCGGCCCGCTCATCCAAGTCCAACAGATCCACCAAGAACCCAAAGGAGTAACCCCATGCCCAGCTATACGCCACCTCTGCGCGACATGCGTTTCGTCATGCACGAAGTGCTGAAGGTCACGGACGAATTCAAGGCGATCCCGAGGTATGGCGAGGCGGATGCGCCGACCATCGACGCCGTACTGGAAGAGGCCGGAAAGTTCGCGCAGGAAGTGACGTTCCCATTGAACATAACCGGTGACGTCGAGGGTTGCAAGCTCGATGCGGCAACCCACGAGGTCACCACGCCGACCGGGTTCAAGGAGGCCTATGCCAAGTACGTCGAAGGCGGCTGGCCGGCCCTGAGCTGCGACCCGGCCTGGGGCGGGCAGGGGTTGCCGCTGGTGGTGAACCAGTGCTTCTATGAAATGCTCAACAGCGCCAACCAGGCGTGGACCATGTACCCGGGCCTGACGCACGGCGCCTACGCGGCGCTCGCCACGCACGGCACCGACGAGCAGAAGCAGACCTACCTGCCGAAGATGACCAGCGGTGAGTGGACCGGCACCATGTGCCTGACCGAAGCGCATTGCGGCACCGACCTCGGCCTGATGCGCACGAAGGCGCAGCCCCAGCCCGACGGCAGCTACCGCATCACGGGCAACAAGATCTTCATCAGCGCCGGCGAGCACGACATGGCGCAGAACATCATCCACCTGGTGCTCGCTCGTTTGCCCGATGCGCCTCCGGGGATCAAGGGGGTCAGCCTTTTCATCATTCCGAAGTTCCTGGTGAACAAGGACGGCAGCCTGGGCGAGCGCAACGCGATCCATTGCGGCGGCCTGGAGCACAAGATGGGCATCCACGGAAACTCCACCGCACAGATCGTGATTGACGGCGCGACCGGCTGGATGGTGGGACAACCCAACAAGGGCATGCAGGCGATGTTCGTGATGATGAACGCGGCGCGCCTGGGCGTGGGCAACCAGTCGCTGGGCCTGACCGAAGTCGCCTACCAGAACGCCCTGGCCTATGCCAAGGAACGGATCCAGATGCGCTCGCTGTCGGGCACCAAGGCCAAGGACAAGCCGGCCGACCCGATCATCGTCCACCCCGACGTGCGCAAGATGTTGCTCACCGCCAAGGCGTTTGCCGAGGGCGGGCGGGCCCTGGCGATCTACTGCGCCGTGCTGCTGGACAAGGCGCATTACCACCCCGACGAGAAGGTGCGCAAGGACAGCGACGAATTGGTGTCGCTGCTCACGCCCATCGTGAAGGCCTTCACGACCGACAACGGCCATATCGCCACCAACGCCTGCCTGCAGGTATTCGGCGGCCACGGCTACATCCACGAATGGGGCATGGAGCAGTTCGCGCGCGACAACCGCATCAACCTGATCTACGAAGGCACCAACACGGTCCAGTCGCTGGACCTGCTGGGCCGCAAGATCCTGGGCAACAACGGCGCCACGCTCAAGAAGTTCGGCAAGCTGGTGGCGCAGCTGGTGGAAGAGGAGGGCGTCAACGAAAAGATGGCGGAGTTCATCAATCCCATCGCCTACCTGGGCGACCAGATGACCAAGTTCACCACCGAGCTGGGATTCAAGGGCTTCCAGAACGCCGACGAGGTGGGCGCGGCCGCCGTCGACTACCTGCGCGTGCTGGGGCACCTGGTGCACGGCTACTTCTGGGCGCGGATGGCGCAGGTGGCCTTGCGCGAGATCGCCGCAGGCAACCCGGACCCGTTCTACCAGGCCAAGCTGCAGACGGCGCGCTTCTACTTCGCCAAGCTGTTCCCGGAAACCGCGACGCTGATGCGCACTGCGCGCGCCGGCAGCGGTGTGTTGATGAATACCAACGAGGCCCTGGCCTGAGGCGTCCCATGTACAAAGAACTTGAAGGCCGCGGCGCGGCCGAGCCTGGCACGGAAAGCGGGCAGCAAATGATGAATCGCTTCCAGGTCAGGAAGGTCGCCGTGCTCGGCGCCGGCGTCATGGGCGCGCAGATCGCCGCGCACCTGGTCAACGTCAAGGTGCCGGTGGTGCTGTTCGACCTGCCGGCAAAGCCCAAGGACGGGGCTTTAGCCCCGTTATCGTCCAAGAATGACGTGGTGGCCAAGGCTGTCGAGGGCCTGAAGAAGCTGAAACCTTCTCCGCTGGGCGTGAAGGAAGACGCAGCTCTCATAGCGCAGGCGAACTACGAAGAGCACATGGAGCAGTTGAAGGACTGCGACCTGATCATCGAGGCGATCGCCGAGCGCATGGACTGGAAGCTGGACCTGTACCGCAAGATCGCGCCGTTCGTGGCGCCGCACGCGATCGTCGCTTCCAACACGTCCGGCCTGTCGATCACGAAGCTGGGCGAAGCGCTTCCGGAAGAAATCAGGCCGCGCTTTTGCGGCATCCATTTCTTCAACCCGCCACGTTACATGTATCTGGTCGAGCTGATCAACACGCCGACGACCAGCGCCCACATCCTCGACGACCTCGAGACCTTCGTCACCAGCGGGCTCGGCAAGGGCGTGGTGCGCGCCAAGGACACGCCCAACTTCATCGCCAACCGTGTCGGCATCGCCGGCATGCTGTCGACCATGCGGGAGGTGGAGAAATTCGGCCTCACTTATGACGTGGTCGATGACCTGACCGGCAAGAAGATGGGCCGCGCGAGCTCGGGCACCTTCCGCACCGCCGACATCGTGGGGCTGGACACCATGGCCCATGTGATCAAGACGCTGCAGGACACGCTCAGCCTCGAAACCGATCCGTTCTATGGCAGCTTTGCCACGCCCGGAGTGCTCAAGGCGCTGCTGGAAAAAGGCAACCTCGGCCAGAAGACCAAGGCGGGCTTCTACAAGAAGGCGGGCCGCGACGTCTTGCGGTTCGATCTTGCCAGCGGCGAGTACGTTCCCGCCGGTGAGAAGGCCGACGAAGTCTACGGCCGGATGCTGAAGAAGCCGCCGGCCGAGCGCCTCAAGCTGCTGCGCAACGCGGAAGGCGCGCAGGGCCAATTCCTGTGGGCCATCCTGCGCAACGGCTTCCACTATGCCGCCGTGCACCTGGTGTCCATCGCCGAGACCGCGCGTGACGTGGACCAGGCCATGCGCTGGGGCTTCGGCATGA
>DATMBW010000132.1:0-6766 GCA_035559095.1 Ramlibacter sp. | reverse complement strand
GATTACCTCTACCAGCTCTATCAGTGTTCTGACCCGAACTACTCCGGCCGGGTGACGGTGCCGGTGCTATGGGACAAACAGCGATCGACCGTCGTCAATAACGAGTCGGCCGACATTGCCATCATGCTCAACCGGGCCTTCGATGCCTGGGGCGACCCCCAGGTCGACCTGTACCCGGACGGGCTCGCGCCGGAGATCGACGCGCTGAACGAGCGGGTCTATCACAAGCTCAACAATGCGGTGTACCGAGCCGGTTTTTCCAGGGACCAGTCGGCGTACGAGGACGCGTTCGACGATGTGTTCACCATGCTCGATGAACTGGAGGAACGGCTCGCCAGGCGTCGTTTCCTGTTCGGGGAGCGCATGACGCTGGCCGACGTGCGCCTGTTCACCACGGCGGTGCGCTTCGATGCGGTGTACTACAGCCACTTCAAGTGCAACCTGCGCCACCTGTGGGACTACCGCAATCTGTGGCGCTGGGTGCGCGAGATGTACCAGGTCGAGGGCATCGCGACCACGGTGGACCTGGGGCAGATCAAGCGCCACTACTACCACAGCCAGCACTGGGTCAACCCCAGCGGCGTGGTGCCGGTGGGCCCGCAGGTCGATTTCGTGTCGGCGCGCCCCTGACAGGCAGAAGGGACTGCGGAGCAAGTCCGCAATCACAAGGCAGGCCGCTTTGCGTGCCAAGTCCCCGCCATGACAGCGTTCTGCCTCGCGGCGTGGTTATTCTGGTCCTGAGAAAATCCTTCGTTCCCCGCCGCCTAGCAAAGTACCTGATGCCACTGCCCGCGCCCCAACCCCGGTCCCACTTGCACACCCGCAACGTCGTTTACCGCGGCTACCACCGCGAGGACGGCCTGTGGGACATCGAAGCCGAAATGACCGACACCAAGAGCTATCCGCTCGAGCGTTCCGAGCGGGGCCTCATACCGCCGGGCGGACCGATCCACGGCATGTCCATCCGCGTGACGGTGGACGACGGATTGACGATCCGCGAAATCGCCAGTTCATCGGACCACACGCCGTTCAACGAATGCCAGCAGGGCGAGGAACCCATGCAGCGCATGGTGGGCGCGACGATGGGGCCGGGCTGGCGGCAGGCCATCGAAAAGGCTCTTGGCGGCGTCCGGGGCTGCACGCACCTGCGCGAGCTGCTGTTCAACATGGCGACGGCGGCGTACCAGACCATCCCCTCGTACCAGCACCGCTTGCGCAAGCTGGCCGGCGTGCCGGAGCCCGAGGGCGACAAGCCGCCCTATCACCTGGGCAAGTGCATCGCCTGGGATTTCGACGGGCCCGTGGTGCTGCGCTATCACCCGAAGTTTGCGGGGTGGCAGCCGCTGAAGCGGTCGAAATAATATCCCGACTCCCGTACGCGAAGCACTCGCGAGGCACGCGAAAAAGAAAACGCAGTATGTTTTTTTGGAGACACCAAGATGTAGGTCGATGGCGTTAGCGCCGCGGCCGTGTTAGTACCTCGGGATCTTGCGATTTAGCCAGAACGCGGAACCTTGATGCCGGTCAAAAAAAAGATCTCAGGGTGAGTAAGCTGCTGAGTATCTTCGACAAAGGTGCGGCAGCATGGCACTGGAACGGGACAAGGGCAGGGAAATGTTCCCGGGCAAGACCCAGATGCACGCGTGCATGCGTGAATTCGACTGGGGCGCTTCATGCTTCGGGCAGCCCGACTCGTGGCCGAAATCCCTGCGGGCCATCGTCGACCTGATGCTTGATTCCGCGTTCCCCATGTGCCTCGCCTGGGGGCCGGATTTCAGGCTGCTTTACAACGACGCCTGTCTGACTATTGCGGGACCAAGGCACCCGGCGGCGTTTGGCGCGCCCATGCAGGATGCCTGTTCCGAGCTTTGGTCCGCCCTGGAGCCGATCGTCAAGCAGGCCCTCGCCGGTCAACCCGGTCTCTTCGAGAATTTTCCGGTGGATGTCGTTCGATACGGCCGCCCCGCCCGCCGCTGGTTCAATTTCTCGTGCACCCACTTTCATGACGACGCAGCCCGGATCGCCGGCGTTGTGTGCATCGGCAATGAAACGACGGAGCAGGTGCTGATGGAACGCCATCATGCATTTCAGCTGCGGTTGTCGGACCAGTTGCGCAGCTTGTCGGATCCGGACGAGATCACCGCGCATTCGAGCCGTCTGCTCGGGTTGCACTTGGGCGTGTCCCGCGTCGGCTACGTCGACGTGGACGAGGTCAGCAAGACAGTTCGCGCCAGACCCGACTGGACCAACGGCGAGTTGCCGTCACTCATCGGCCGAACGATGACCATGAATGATTTCAACGCGGCATCGATCGCGCAGTTGCGGGCGGGGCGAATTGTCAAAGTGAACGACTCGGCCGCGGACGGCGATTCCGCCGCGCCCTCGTCCATCGCATCGAATGGCGCACGGTCCACGCTGGTGATCCCGCTGTTCAAGAGCGGAGAGCTGTGCGCGCTTCTGCACGTCAATGGCACCCACGCGCACCTGTGGATGGAGGACGAAGTGGCGCTGGCGGAAGCGGCGGCGGAGCGGACATGGGACGCGGTCGAACGCGCCAATGCGCAGGAGCGAAGGCGTCTGGCGGAGGAAGAGCTGCAACGCAGCGCCGCGCGCCAGGCGTTCCAGCTCGAACTCTCGGACCTGTTGCGGCCGATGACCGACCCGGACGCCATCATTGCCGCGGCCAGCGGATTGCTGGGAAGCCATCTGGGCGTATCGCGCGTCCTCTATGCCGAGGTCGATGATGCGAAAGGCACCTTCGAAGTGCGGCGCGACTGGACCCGCACGGGTGTCACCAGTGTGGGCGGCCGCGTCAGCAGGCTCGACGATTTCGGGCCGGAGGTCATCGCCGCGCTGAGGTCGGGCAGCGCAGTGTCAAGCGAGGACATCGCGCATGACCCGCGAACGGCGCCGCACGCGCGCGCTTACGCGAGCGTGGGAGTGCGCGCTTTCGTGGTGCTGCCGCTGGTGAAATCCGGCCGGCTGAGCATCGCGCTGATTCTTCATCACAATCAGCCGTTTCACTGGAAAGAGCTGGACCTGCAGAGGGCCCAGGACATGGCCGAGCGCACCTGGTCCTCGGTGGAGGCCGCGCGCGCCTTGGTCGCTTTGCGGGCGGAACGCGACCGCAGCCAACACGTCCTGGACAGCATGACGGAAGGCTTTGCGATGGTGGGCCCGGATTGCACCTTATTGCAGATGAATGCCGAAGGCGGGCGCATCAGCCGGCTCTCGCAGGCGCAGGCCGTCGGCCGCAAGGTCACCGAGATCTGGCCCGATGCCGCGAGCTCGGGGCTCGGGGCCCTGTACCGCGGCGTGCGCGAAACGGGGCAGGCCGGTTACCTTGAATTCAAGCGGACCTTGCCCGATGGCCAGCCTTCATGGCTCGAGATCCGCGCCTATCCGGCGCTGGACGGCAGCACGGCCGTGTTCTACCGCGACATCAACGAGCGCAAGGAGGCGGAGAAAAAACTGCAGGAGGCGGACCGGCGCAAGGACGAGTTCGTGGCAACGCTCGCGCATGAACTCAGAAACCCCATCGCGCCCATCGCAGCGGCCGCCGGCGTCCTTGCTCTTCCAAATCTCGATGCGGCGGACGTCAAGCGCGCCGGCGAGATCATCCTGCGCCAGGTCGGCCATATGGCGGGTCTGGTCAACGAGCTGCTGGACATATCGCGGATTGCAAAGGGGCTGGTGGACCTCCACCCCGGCCCGGTGGACATCAACGAAATCGTGCCCGAGGCGGTCGAGCAGGCGCAGCCCTTGATCGGTTCGCACGAACATCATCTGGAGCTTCACCTGGCGGACGACCCCGCGCCGGTGTGGGGCGACCGCAAGCGCCTGGTGCAGGTGCTGGTCAATCTGTTGAACAACGCGGCCAAGTACACGCCCAACGGGGGCAGCATCGTGCTGCAGGTGCGCGCCGAGGACGACTATGTCGTGGCTTCCGTGCGGGACAACGGGATCGGTATGGCGCCCGAACTGGTCGAATCCGCATTCGAGCTGTTCGCACAGGCCGAGCGAACCCCCGATCGCACCCAAGGTGGTTTGGGCATCGGCCTGGCGCTGGTCAAGGGCATCGTGGAACTGCACGGCGGCACCGTGACCGCGCACAGCGCCGGCATTGGCCATGGCAGCGAATTCCGGGTGTTGTTGCCGCGTTTGCCGGGCAATGCCGGCCCTGCCGCCTCCCCTGGCTAAACTGCAAGGATGAAAAGCAGAGCCGCGACCGGCACGGGACTGGTCTATTCCACCGATGCCGGCCGCATGTGCCCGGCGTGCCGGCGCCCGATCGCCCAGTGCGTTTGCTCGCGCGCCAGGCCGCCCGCTGCGTCCGATGGCATCGTCCGTGTTTCGCGCGAAACCAAGGGCCGCGGCGGCAAGGCGGTGACCCTGGCCAAGGGATTGCAGCTCGACGCTGCCGCGCTGGCCGCACTGGGCCGGGAGCTGCGGGCGGCGTGCGGCTGCGGCGGCACCGTGAAGGACGGCGTCATCGAAGTGCAGGGCGATCACTGCGACCGCGTCATCGAGATGCTGAAAGCGCGGGGGCACACGGTCAAACGCGCCGGAAGCTAAATTGGTTCGCCGTGCCGTTTGCGCATGGACCCCCGGAGCTGCTCCAGCGCGTCGTCGGTCAACAGGCGCGCCGCCATCGGCAGCAGCTCGGTTTCTTCACGCTCGATCTGGCTGCGATGCAGCGCGGCGAAGGCCTGGACCTGGGCGCCCTCGAGCGTCGCGCCTTGTCCGCCGGCCAGCGCCGCCAGCGGCTTGCGCAAGCGCTGCCACATCGCCTCCAGCGCGCGGTGCTGCCGCGCCATTTCCGAGGTGAGATCGCGCAGGCAGACGGCGTCCGATCCGGCCATCGACTCCAGCAGCGCCGGAAAAAGATCTTCCTCTTCATCGGCGTGGTACTGCGCGGGGCAGGTGTCGAAGTAGCGCACGGCGGCTTGGCTCGCGCGCCGTGCCTGCTCGTCGCACCCGCATTCAGCCACGTGAGCCACCAGAGCGCAAAGGTCTGCGCAATGCTCGAGCGTGCGCGCATGCAGACGCGACAGCATCCGCAGCGGCCCGTCTTCGGGCTCGGCCGGGGACGTGCCCGTGGGGAAGCTGCCGCCGGTCATGCGCCGGTGCGTCAGGCGGGTTGGGACTCCGCCGCGGCCACGCGGCGGGCGACTTCTTCCAGGTGCCGCGTCGTGACGTCGCGGCCGATCGCGAACGCGCCGATGACGGTTCCGGCTTCGTCTTTCAGCAGCCCGAAGCTCAGGTCCACATACAGGCGGCTGCCGAACTTGCTCTGCGCCCGCGTGGTGAGCACGCGCCCGTCGTTGCGCAGCAATCCCGTGCACACGGCATGCCTGAATCCGTCGGCGTGCGCCTGCCGCAGCTTTTCGGGGATGATCAGGTCCAGGCTCTTGCCCAGCGCCTCGGCGGCGGCGTAGCCGAAGATGATCTCGGCGCCGCGGTTCCACAGCCCGATGATCCCGTTGCGGTCGGCGAAGATGACGGCGTCCTGCGCCTGTTCGACGATCGCGCGGTGCAGGTCGCCGGCGCCGGGCTGAAAAGATGTGGGCATTGTCAATGTCGAGTTGCGTCGCCACCGATATATCAACTCATGATATACATAGCCGGCTGCCCCTGCTGCCAACCATGAAACTCAATATCCTTTCGGATCTCCACCTCAGCCAGGGCGAGCTGGCCCTGCCTGCCAACGATGCGGATCTGGTGGTGCTTGCCGGGGACATTGACCGCCCCGCGCAAGCCGTGGCATGGGCCTCGCGCTTGGGCAAACCCGTGCTCTACGTTCCCGGCAATCACGAGTTCTACGGCGGCAGCATCGAGGGCTCGACCGCGCAGCTCAAGCGCCTCGCCCAGGGCACGGCCATCCGCGTCCTGGACGACGAGAGCCAGCTCGTCGGCAACGTGCGCTTCCTGGGGTCCACGCTGTGGACCGACTTCCTGCTGTTCGGCCGGGGGCAGGCACGCCAGGCCGCGATGGACGCGGCACTGCGTTTCATGCGCGACTACAGCCGCATCCGCCTGCGCGATGGGTCGCCGGACCCGTTCACGCCGCTCGATTCCGCGGCCCTGTTCCAGCGTCATGCCGCGTGGCTGGCCGGCGAACTGGCCAAGCCCCACGACGGACCCACGGTGGTCATTACCCATCACGCGCCGTCGCGGTCGAGCATCCATCCGCGGTTTGCGCAGTCGCTGATCAACGCCTGCTTCGTGTCCGATGCGCAGCACCTGTTGGACGGCAAACGGGTCCGGCTGTGGATTCACGGCCACACCCACGACAGCTTCGACTATGTCCTGAACGGAACCAGGGTGGTGTGCAACCCCCGAGGCTACGCGCGCGGCGAGGTCAATGAGAACGCTGCCTTCGACCCGGATTTCATGGTCGAGGTTTCGTAGGCGAGCCGCGCGGGAACGCGGCGGATTCGGGCCGCATCCAATGCCCGAACCGATATGAAAAGCACCAACCCACAACCCGCCGCCTTGCTGTCCGATGAAACGCCCGACCACGAGCTGGCCGCTCATGCCGCGGCGGGCAATACCGTCGCGTTCGAATTGATCATGCGGCGCCATAACCGCTTGCTGTTTCGCACCGCACGCAGCGTCCTGCGCAGCGACGCCGAAACGGAGGACGCGGTCCAGGACGCGTACCTGAACGCCTGGCGTGCCCTGGCCAGCTTCCGCGCCGACGCGAAGCTGTCGACCTGGCTGGTGCGGATCGTTCTCAACGAGTCGTTGAAAAGGGTGCGCCGGC
>DATMBW010000131.1:0-2863 GCA_035559095.1 Ramlibacter sp. | reverse complement strand
CCGCGCACCTCCTCGCACAGCAGCCGCAGCACCTTGGCGGCGGTCATGACGGCGTAGTACACGTCCTGCTCGAGCACGTAGGAAACTACATTGGCCACCAGCAGCGAGCGGTGCATCTCCAGCAGGTCGTGCACGACGAATCCCAGCGTGCCGTCGTAGCCAAACTCCTGCAGCGCGCGGCTGACGCCGTGCGAGCCCGGGCCGACGTTGTACAGCGCGTGCAACATGCCTTCGGTTTTCGCAGGGTCGAGATAGCTCTTGGCGAAGCTGTAAGCCTGATCCTCCGATTCGGGCAGGTCGTGCAATTGCAGCAGGCGAGCCTTCGGATAGCGTTCCTCCATCACCTGGGTGAAGCCGATACGCCGATCGATTTCGGCCGCGAACCGCGTGGCCGGCGACAGCATGGCGCAGCGGCCGGCGCCGCTGCGCGGCAAGCAGCGGCCCAGCAGGACGCCCGCCGTGCGTCCGGCCGCGCGATTGTCGGCGCCGACGAAAGTCTCGCGCAGCGAACCCGGCACGTCGGAAAACAGCGTCACCACATGGACGCCGCTACGGGCCAGCTCGTTGATCGCCAGCTTGACCTGCGGCACGTCGGGCGCGAGCAGCGCGATGCCGTCGAAGTCGGTGAACTTGGCCAGCTCGGCGGCGAAGTCCGCGCCGTCCTGGTTTGCCAGACGATGCGTGACCTCGGTGATGTGCTGGTGCCGGAACTCGCCGGCCGCCTGCGCGATGACGCGATCGACGCTGTCGAAGAAGCCACGGCGGGCGGCCGGCAGGATGAAGGCGAAGCGGTAGTTGGGCGTGCCGCGGGGACGGCCGCGGCTCGGGCTGGCAGCGCCGAGGCTCTGCATCACGGTACGGACCCGCTCGACCGTGCCCTGATTGACGCCGGGCCGATTGTTTAGCACGCGGTCGACCGTCGCCGTGCTGACTCCGGCGGCTTCGGCGATCTGGGTGATGGTGATGGCCATGTTGATGGAAACGCAATCGCGAGCCTGCAATAAATCAATCTTCTGTTGAGCTAACAAGACTGAATTTACCTCATTTCCGGGCCGGCGCGCCAGCACTTTCTGGTCCCGGATGTCAATTAAACCCGCAACCGGCCTCAAGGACTTCGCCGGCTGGATTTTTTTTGGATTAGGGTTTGTCTTGATTGATGTATTAAATGATTGAAATACCATCAATCACATCAGACAAGTCAGTCGACCTGGCGCGTGTTTTCAAGCCGGGGGCCGCGGGCGGTGGGCTGATCGGCGGTGAACGCCGAGCAAGGCGGGCGGCGCAACGAGCCGCCTTCATTCATGCAACCCAGCGTGGCTTGGCGCCGCGCGAGCGTTTATGGAGACGAACAGATGAGCAAGTTCAAATCAAACCTTTGGCGGCTCGCGGCCGGCGCAGCGCTGGGCTTCGCAGCCGTTGGCGCGCAAGCGCAGGACAAGCAGCTCACGCTGTGCTGGGCTGCCTGGGACCCGGCCAATGCGCTGGTCGAGCTGTCGAAGGACTTCACCGCCAAGACCGGCATCCAGATGAAGTACGAGTTCGTGCCATGGCCGAACTTCGCGCAGCGCATGCTCAACGAGCTCAACTCCAAGGGCAAGCTGTGCGACCTGCTGATCGGCGACAGCCAGTGGATCGGCTCGGCCGCCACCGAAGGACACTACGTCAAGCTCAACGATTTCTTCGACAAGAACGGGATCAAGATGGGCGACTTCATGCCCGCCACCGTCGAGGGCTATTCGACCTGGCCCAAGGGCACGAAGAATTACTGGGCCCTGCCGGCCATGGGTGACGCGGTCGCCTTCACCTATCGCAAAGACTGGTTCGCTCGGCCCGAGCTGCGCGCCGAATTCAAGAGCAAGTACGGGCGCGAGCTGGCGCCGCCCACCACCTGGGACGAGTTCAAGCAGGTCGCGCAGTTCTTCCAGAACCGCACCATCGACGGCAAGAAGGTCTACGGCTCGGCGTTGTACACCGAACGCGGCTCCGAAGGCATCACGATGGGCGTGACCAACACGATGTATGCCTATGGCATGGACTACGACAACCCGAAGAAGCCGTACGACATGAAGGGCTACATCAACGGTCCCGGCGCCGTGAAGGGCCTGAATTTCTACAAGGACCTGTACGACTGCTGCGTGCCGCCCGGCCACAGCAACGCCTACATGACCGAGGACCTGGACGCCTACAAGTCGGGCCAGGTGGCGATGCAGATGAACTTCATCGCGTTCTTCCCCGGCATCTCCAAGGACCCGCAGGTGGGCGGCGAGAAGACCGGCTTCTTCCCTATTCCCAAGGGCGACAAGCAATACGCGCAGCTCGGTGGCCAGGGCATCTCGGTCGTGAAGTACTCCGACAAGAAGGACATGGCGCTGGAGTACATGAAGTGGTTCGCCCAGCCTTCGATCCAGAAGAAGTGGTGGGACGGCGGCGGCTTCACCTGCCTCAAGTCGATCCTGGAAGCACCCGGCTTCGAGACCAGCACGCCCTACGCCAAGGTGTTCCTGGACTCCATGAAGATCGTCAAGGACTTCTGGGCCGAGCCCAGCTACGCGCAGTTGCTGCTGGCCATGCAGAACCGCGTGCATGACTACGTCGTCGCCGGCAAGGGCACGCCGCAGTCGGCGCTGGACGCGCTGCTGAAGGACTGGGTCGAAGTGTTCAAGGAAGACGGGAAAATCAAGTGAAACCTACGGTGTTCACGCAGTGGGCGCGGCCGGCAACGGTTGTGTCCGCCGCCAGCCTTGCGGAACCGGTGGGGCCCGCCCAGCGGGCGGCCGATTCGCGCCACCGGGCCGCGAGCGCGGCGTCTCAGCAGCAAGCGCGCCTGGCCCCGCGCGGCCTGTCGGACCGGGCGCTGGCCTGG
>DATMBW010000130.1:0-4022 GCA_035559095.1 Ramlibacter sp. | reverse complement strand
GCGCTGGCCGCTGCCCGATATCGGGCTCATCGGCGGCCTCATCCGCGACTTGACTGCCGCGCACGAGCCCATCACTTTCCTGGGCCGGTTTGGGATCGGGAAAGGGGCGTTCCGGCGGCTGCATTATTTCGCCGCCATGAGGCGTGGTGTCGATCGGGACCATGCAAAGCTCGTGAAGACATTTTTTCGTGCCTCGCCGGCACGCTCCTTCGGCGAAGGCGCCGACTTTCCGTCGGGCGATTTCCTACGCGCTACCACGCTACTTGCGGCACAACCTGGACTGATAGACATCTTCTGCAATGCATGAGGCATGGCTATCGATCGAGGCCAGGTAACTCCTTTTAAAGGCATTGCCTGCTCGGCAAACCAATGAGCCGCGTGTGGTAAAGGCCTCCCCATGGCACGTCATAGCTCATAATGCGACGCTTAATTAATGCCCAAGCATCATGTTTCGTACCTTGCTTAAGTCAAAGATTCACCGCGTTGCCGTCACGCACTGCGAACTTCATTACGAGGGATCGTGCGCCATTGACGAAGACCTGCTGGAGGCTGCCAACATCGCCGAGAACGAACAGGTCCACATCTGGAACATCAACAACGGCGAGCGCTTCATCACCTACGCGATCAAGGGGCAGCGCGGCACGGGCATGATTTCAGTCAACGGTTCGGCTGCGCGCCGGGCGGCCGTTGGCGACTTGATCATCATCGCGTCGTTTGCCCAGGTGTCAGAGGACCAGGTGGCAAAGCACAAGCCGCAACTGGTGTTCGTGGACGAGGCGAATCGTCAGATGGGTGCGCGGCAGTACGTGCCGACCCAGCAGTACTGAAAACGCCACGATGAGCGGCTCGCTCGCCGCGCGCAGCTTGCGCAGCGTGTGGCATCCCTGCACGCAGATGAAGCTGCATGAGGAAGAGCCCCCAGTGGCGATTGCGCGCGGCGAAGGCGCGTGGCTCCACGACGTCGAGGGCAAGCGCTATCTCGACGGCATCAGCTCCTGGTGGGTCAACCTGTTCGGCCACAGCCACCCCCACATCAAGGCCGCGCTGGCGGACCAGCTCGAACGCCTCGACCACGTGATGCTGGCAGGCTTCACGCACGCGCCCGTGGTGGAACTGTCCGAACGCCTGGCCGCGTTGACCGGCCTGGGCCACGCCTTCTACGGCAGCGACGGCGCTTCGGCCACCGAAATCGCATTGAAGATGAGCGCGCATTTCTGGCGCAACAGCGGCCGGCCGGCCAAGAGCCGCTTCGTCGGGCTCGCCGGCGGCTACCACGGGGAAACCGTGGGCGCGCTGGCGGTGACCGACATCGCCATCTTCCGCGGGGCCTATGCACCGCTGGTGCGGCTGGCCGCCACCGTGCCCAGCCCCGATGCGCGCGGCGCGCAACCCGGCGAAAGCGCCTCCGATGTTGCCGGCCGCAGCGCGGGTGCGCTCGAAGCCTGGCTCGACGAACACCATCACGAGACGGCCGCGTTGATCCTCGAGCCACTGGTGCAATGCGCCGCGGGCATGGCCATGCACGACGCTCGATACCTGCGCCTGGCGCGGGCGCTGTGCGACCGCTACGAAGTGCACCTCGTGGTGGACGAGATCGCCACAGGCTTCGGCCGAACCGGCACCATGTTCGCGCACCAGCAGGCCGGCATCCGGCCCGACTTCATCTGCCTGTCCAAGGGACTGACCGGCGGCACGCTGCCGCTATCGGCGGTGCTGACCACCGACTCGGTCTACGAGGCCTTCTACGACGACGAAGCGGCCCGCGGTTTCTTGCACTCGCATTCCTACACCGGCAACCCGTTGGCCTGCCGTGCGGCGCTCGCCACCCTTGAAATCTTCGAGCAGCACGACGTGCTGGCGCGTAACGCGGTGCTGGCGCGCACCCTCGATGACGCCTTCGCGCCGCTGACGCGCCATGCGCGCATCCGCCATGCCCGCCGGCTCGGAATGATCTGGGCCTGGGATGTGGCGACTTCCCTGCCCGATTTCTCGCGCCGCTACCACCGCCATGCGATGGCGCACGGACTGTTGCTGCGCCCAATCGGCCGCACGATCTACGCGATGCCGCCCTATGTGCTGGACGGGCAGGCCGTCCAATGGCTGGCACAGGGTGCGCTGGCGGCGCTGCAAGCCACCTTGGGCGAAGAAAAGAGCCCGGCATGATCGGCTGTTTCGTCACCGGCACCGACACCGGCGTCGGCAAGACCCTGGTATCGGCTGGGCTGCTCCACGCGCTCGCGGCGCACCATCCACGCGTGGTCGGAATGAAGCCGGTGGCGGCCGGAGCCGTTCGCATGGGCGCGGTCTGGGCCAGTGAAGACGCGCTCTCCCTGCGCGCCGCCTCCACCTGCCAGGTGCCACCGGATTTGGACAATCCCATCCTGTTGCCTGATCCGCTGTCGCCGCACATCGCGGCCGATCGCGCAGGCGTGCGCATCGTTATCGATCATCTCGTGGCCTGCTATCGAGAGCTCGCGCGCCGCGCCGATGCCGTGGTGGTCGAGGGCGCGGGTGGCTTTCATGTTCCGCTGTCCCAAGGCACGACCGGTGCCGATCTGGCACAGGCCCTGTCTCTGCCCGTGGTACTGGTGGTCGGCGTACGCTTGGGCTGCCTGAACCACGCCTTGCTCACGGCCGAGGCGATCCGCGCGCGCGGCCTGACGCTGGCCGGTTGGGTGGCCAATCGCATCGACCCGCAGATGGGGGCGCAGGACGACAACATCGCCTGGTTGCAGCGGCAATTCGCGGCCCCGCTGCTGGCCGACATCCCGCACCAGCATGTCCCCGACGCGCGAACCCTCGGCCTTCACCTTCCGGCGGCATGGACGTGACGGCTTCCTGGATCGATGAATTTCCAGGGCGCATCGCCGAACTGGACCGCGCCCTGCTGCGCCGGCGCCGCCGCGTGGTCGTGCCCGAGGGCGGGGCTCGCATGCAGGTAGACGGCCAATCGATGCTCGCGTTTTGCAGCAATGACTACCTGGGGCTGGCCGGCCACCCGGCCCTGGTGCAGGCCGCCTGCGCCGCGGCGCGCGAGTTCGGCGTTGGCTCCGGCGCGTCGCCCCTGGTCAGCGGCCACGGTGCGGCCAACGAAGCGCTCGAGCATGAGTTGGCCGCCTTCACGCAGTTGCCGCGCGCGCTGTACTTCTACGCCGGCTATGCCGCCAACATCGGCATCGTGCCGGCGCTGGTCGGCGCGGGCGACGCGCTGTTCTCCGACGCGCTCAACCACGCCTGCCTGATCGACGGCGCGCGGCTTTCGCGCGCGCGCATCCACCGCTATGCCCATGCCGACCTCGGCGCGCTGGCAACGGCGCTCGCCCGGAGCCCCGCGCGGCGCAAGCTGGTCATCAGCGATGCGGTGTTCAGCATGGATGGCGATATCGCGGACGTCCCGGCGCTGCTGGCGCTGTGCGAACGCCACGACGCGCTGCTGCTGCTGGATGACGCTCATGGCTTCGGCGTGCTGGGGCCGCAGGGCCGCGGCTGCCTGGCCCGCTTCGGCCTGACCGGTGCCCGCGCGTCGCGCCGCGTGCTGTACATGGCCACGCTCGGGAAAGCCGCCGGCGTGGCCGGCGCTTTCGTTGCCGGAGACGATGCGCTGGTCGAATGGCTGCTGCAGAAAACCCGCAGCTACATTTTCGCCACCGCGGCGCCACCGCTGCTGGCCAGCGCCCTACGGGCCAGCCTGCGGCTGATCGAGGCTGGGCAGAGCCGCCGCGACCATTTGCAAGCGCTCATCGCACGCCTTCGAGTCGGCTTGCTCGCCCGCCTGCGGGGCACAACCTGGCGCCTGGCCGAATCCAGCACCGCCGTGCAGGCGCTCGTCATCGGCCCGAACGATGAAGCCCTGGCCGTGATGGATGGATTGCAAGCGCGCGGACTATGGGTGCCTGCCATCCGCCCGCCTACGGTACCCGAGGGAACGGCCCGCCTGCGCATAGCACTGTCGGCCGCTCACAGCGAGGCCGATGTCGACCGCCTGGTCCAGGCGTTGGCCGAGCTGGCGCCCGAACCGGCCA
>DATMBW010000129.1:0-4223 GCA_035559095.1 Ramlibacter sp. | reverse complement strand
TGCATCATGCATCAGAAGGGTTGCGCGGAGCGACTCGGCGTGCCGATCAAGTTCATTCATGTTGCGCAAGTCCTCAACGGGGATCGCGCATGAAACGCATCGATCATGCGGAAGCGTCGTCGAAATTCATCCGGGCGAAGGACCATATCGAATTTCACGACCGCAGGCTCTGGGACCTGCGCCAGAAGCGCGATCGCGAAAGCGAGCAACTCGCGGAGTGGGAGGAGTTGCGCTCGCTTGCTTCCGCGATCAAGGAACACACGCTCGCCAATCTTGCCGAGTACCTGGAAGAGTTCGAGCGCAACGCGATCAAGAACGGTGCGCAGGTTCACTGGGCGCGCGACGCGGCCGAGCACAACCAGATCGTGTTCGACATCATGGCCGCGCGCGGGGCGACCACGCTGGTCAAGAGCAAGTCGATGCTCACCGACGAATGCGAGATGCGGCCCTTCCTGGAGAAGCGCGGCATCGAGATCGTCGAGACCGACCTGGGCGAACGCATCCAGCAGCTCGATGACGAGCCGCCCAGCCACATCGTCGTGCCGGCGGTGCACAAGTTGCGCGGCGACGTCGCGGACGTGTTCGGACGCACCATCGGCACCGACGCGAGCAACGACGACGTGCCGTACCTGGCCGAGAGCCAGCGCAACCACACCCGGCCGTATTACCTGAATCCGAAGGCGGCCGGCATGACCGGCGCCAACTTCGCAGTCGCCGAAACCGGGAGCTTCGTCGTCTGCACCAACGAAGGCAACGCCGACCTCAGCGCCAACCTGCCTGGCCTGCACATCGCCTCGATCGGCATCGAGAAGCTGATTCCGAAGGTCGAGCACCTGGGCGTGTTCGTGCGCATGCTGTCGCGCAGCGCCCTGGGCTCGCCCATCACGCAGATCACCTCGCATTTCCGCGGGCCCCGCCAAGGCGCCGAAATGCACGTGGTGCTGGTCGACAACGGCCGCTCCGAGCGGCTGGGCATGGAGGACTTCTGGACGTCGCTTAAGTGCATCCGCTGCGGTGCCTGCATGAACACCTGCCCGGTGTACCGGCGCAGCGGCGGCTTGAGCTACGGCGCCACCTACTCGGGCCCCATCGGCGTGATCATCGACCCGACCTTCAACCTGCGCAAGTACAGCGCGCTGCCCTATGCGTCGACGATGAACGGCAGCTGCACCAACGTCTGCCCCGTCAAGATCAACATCCACGAGCAGATCTACGCGTGGCGCAAGGTGATCGCGCAGCGCAACCAGCTGCCGATCGGCAAGAAAGAGGCGATGCGCGTGGCCGGCCGCATCCTGGGCAGTCCGCGCCTGTACCGCGCCGCGGTGCAGGCCGCGGCGGCCGGCCAGGCCTGGCTGCCGCGCTTCATGATCTACAACCCGTTCAACGCCTGGGGCAAGCAGCGTGAGCTGCCGGCGTCGCCGCCGCTCACCTTCCGCCAGTGGTACCTGAAAAACCGCAAGCCCAAGCCATGAACAGCCGCGACTTCGTTCTGGATGCCGTGCGGCGCAACCAGCCCGCCGGCAGGCCGCTGCCCGATGTGCCGCGGTTCGAGCGCCCGCCGGCCGACCTGTTCGCCAGCTTCAGCGCCGCCCTCGAGCGCATGGGCGGCACCATTGCGATGCCGCCGGCCGAGGGCACGCTCGAGGGCTTATTGGCGGAGCGGTTCCCGCAGGCCCGCGTCATCTGCTCCGCCACGCGCGAAGTGACGGGAAACCGCGCCATCGCCGCCGTGAGTGATCCGCGCGAATTGCAGGATGTGGACGTCGGCGTGGTGCGCGCCGTGTTCGGCGTTGCCGAAACCGGCTCGGTCGCGTTGAGCGACCGCGAATTCGGCATCAACGCGCTGGGCTTCCTGTCGCAGCATCTGGTGGTGCTGCTGGACCCGCAAGCCATCGTGGCGAACTTGCACGATGCCTATGGGCAGTCCGGCTTTTTCGCGGCGCGCTACGCCGTGCTGATGACCGGGCCTTCGGCCACCGCCGACATCGAAGGGGTGCTGGTGCGCGGTGCGCAGGGCATTCGCAGCCTCACGGTCATTCCCATCGCGGCGCCGCAGGCGTCCTAGCAAGCCGCCCGGCCACCCCGCAATCCCTACTTGGCCGGCGGCCAGGACATATGGGCCCGCCCGGGTTGCGGGCTGCCGCTCAAGCCGCGGCGGCGCGACCGGTTGGCTTTCAGGAAGCGCTCGGCCTCCACGTTCGCGCTGCTGACGGCGTGCGCCCAGGCCGCGTAAAGCCTCTGGTTGTCTTGCGGCAATCCGGCCGACGGATGTTGGAGCGCATCCCACGCGCGGCGCTCGCGCTCGATGGCCTCGAGAAAGGCGTTCATGGGGGTGACTTGGTCGGACATGCTCTGCTCTTCAAATCATCCGTGTGCACTGCCCGGCCGGGAGTGGCGTGACTGCAATGCGTGCGTGGGCAGCTGAGTTGTCGCCCGCTCGCGCTTCGGATATGTGTCGCAGGGCCTTCGATGCCCGTGACACACAGACACACTATGCACTTTTCCGATACTTCCGGGGAGTGTCCGGCATCACCCGAACTGGTGATGGCTAAAACCTCATGCTCACCGAAAACTTGCGCCGCGCGCGTCAGGCCTCGGCGCGAGCCGCCCGCAGCGGCACGGAAGCCGGCCACAGCACCGAGGCAATCGCCACCACCATCAGGACCACGGCCGCCCAGTCCTGCCAGTGCAGCACTTCGCCCAGCCACAACGCCCCGCTGAACACGCCCACCACGGGGATGAACATCACGCTCAGGGTCGAAGCCACGGGCGGCAGCGCGCGGGCCAGGTAAAACCAGGTGGCATGGGCGAAGCCGAAGATCAGCACCGCATTGAACAGGATCGCGCCCCAGACCGTGCCGTTGGGCACGTGCCAATCGCGCCTTTCGAACAGCGCGGACAGCACCGTCATGACCACAGCTGTGAGTACCGTCATCCAGAACGAGATCGTCAGCGTGGGCACGTCCACGCGGGCGCGCCGGAGCAATTGGGTGCCCAGCGCCCAGGTGGACGCGGCCGCCAGCGCCAGCGCCACGCCGACCGGCTGGCCGGCCAGGCCGGTGAACTCGTGCCACAGCAGCAATGTCACTCCCAGCGCCGCCGCGCTCACACCCAGCCAGCCGCGCCGTGTCAACGCCGCCGAGAACATCACGGCCCCTATCACCGCCGAGAAGATGGGCATCGAGTACCCGAGGATCGCCGCGCGCCCGCTCGACAAGCTCTTCACGGCCAGGATGATGCAGGCGTGCCACACGAACATGTTGGTGGCGGCCAGCCATAGCAGCTCCGGCCAGTGCCGGCGCGGCATGCGAAACGGCAGCTTGAGCACCAGCAGCCCCAGGGCCAGCACGGGCAGGCCCAGCCAGATCGACATCGCACGGAACGTCAGCGCCGGATAGCCTGTCACGCCCAGCTTCAACACCGGCCAGTTGATGCCCCACACCGCGGTCAGGAGAACCACGAGGACGAGTTGTCGCCGGCTGAGTCGTTGCATGGATTGGCATTGTCGCGCCATCCTTACAATCTCGGCCATGACTTTCCTCGAGATGCTGCACGATGCGCAAACGCGCAACGGCTCCATGCTGTGTGTGGGGCTGGACCCGGAACCCGCGCGTTTTCCCGCGGGCCTGCACGGCGACGCCGCGAAAATCTACGACTTTTGCGCGCGCATCGTCGATGCCACCGCGGACCTGGTGATCGCGTTCAAGCCGCAGATCGCCTACTTTGCCGCGCATAGCGCCGAGGGGCAGCTCGAGCGGCTGATGCGGCACATGCGCGCATCGGCGCCTCATGTGCCGGTCATCCTCGACGCCAAGCGCGGCGATATCGGTTCGACCGCCGAGCAGTACGCCAAGGAGGCGTTCGAACGCTACGGCGCCGACGCGGTGACTTTGTCGCCCTTCATGGGTTTCGATTCGGTGCAGCCGTACCTGAAGTACGAAGGCAAAGGCGCGTTCCTGTTGTGCCGCACTTCGAACCCCGGCGGCGATGATTTGCAGAATCAGCGGCTGGCGTCGGTGGAGGGGCAGCCCCTCTTGTATGAGCACGTGGCGCGGCTGGCGCAGGGGCCATGGAACGTGAACGGACAGCTGGGCCTGGTGGTCGGCGCGACGTACCCTGCCGAGATCGAGCGCGTCCGGCAGGTCGCGCCGACCTTGCCGCTGTTGATTCCCGGTGTGGGCGCGCAGGGCGGGGACGCGGTAGCGACCGTGAGGGCCGGCTGG